>JAUYDB010000251.1 GCA_030691985.1 Candidatus Omnitrophota bacterium
GAGGAGAATCGCTTAAAATATGTACGAGGTAAGAGTGAAGACTGATTTCAGCGCGGCTCATAATTTAAATAACTACCGCGGAAAATGCGAGCGCCTTCACGGCCACAACTGGGTGGCTGAGGCCGTATTCTCTTATGCCACGCTGGACAAATCAGGCATGGCAATAGATTTCAGGGCGGCGAAGAAGATGCTGAAAGGCGTCGTGGAGAAGTTTGACCACGCGTATTTGAATGACCTGAAGCCGCTCAAAGGAATTAATCCGACGTCAGAGAATATAGCAAAATTCATATACGGCTCTCTTAAGAAGACAAACAAGAACCTGAAATCCGTTCTCGTATGGGAGAACGAAAACTCATGCGCGGCTTATATGGAGGACTGAGACCTTGAAACGCAAGGCGGTCGTTCTCTTGTCCGGAGGGCTTGATTCGGCAGTTACGCTCTTTTGGGCTGTAGCGAGAGGGTATGAGTGCCATTGCCTCACTTTTGATTACGGACAGAGGCACAATAGGGAAATAGAAAGCGCGAAAAGGATCGCTAACGCGGCGAAGGCCGGAATTGAGGTTGTGAAGCTGGATTTTCCATGGAAGGGGTCCAGCTTAACGGACAGAAGTATTGATCTTCCCAGCGGTAGGACGGCCAAAGATATACAATCCGGGGGGATACCGTCGACTTATGTGCCCGCGAGAAATACGATATTTTTGAGCATAGCGGCGTCATTCGCGGAGGCGATTTGCGCCGACAGTATTCTGATAGGCGCGCATTTCGAAGACTCAAGCGGATATCCGGATTGCCGGAAAAGTTATCTTGAGGCTTTTCGCGGAGTGATAGAAAGCGGGACAATACGCGGCTCTAGCGGCCGGCTCCTGTTGGAGTTTCCGTTGATAGAGAAGTCCAAGAGTGAGATTATAATGCTCGGCCGTTCTGTCGGCGCCCCTTTCGCCTTGACATGGTCCTGCTATAAGGGCGGAGAGTTACCGTGCGGAAGCTGTGATTCCTGCGTCCTTAGGCTCAAGGGTTTCCGCGAGGCAGGAATGGAAGACCCGTTGTTAAACCCGGAAGACCTTTTCGCAAGGAATAAAAGGGGTCAGACCCCTTTTGAAGGGGTCTGACCCCTTTTAGGTCAGGAGGGTTGATTAGCTTGAAGGCCGAAGTTACCGAGATATTTTCATCGATTCAGGGCGAGGGTATTTTCCTGGGCGCGCGTCAGATATTTGTCAGGTTCAAGCGGTGTAACCTTGCCTGTGTATTCTGCGATGAGGCAAAGAACGCCAGGGCAAAGGAATATACGGCGCTTGAGCTTATGAGCGAGATAAAGTTCCTTGAGCTTTCAAAAGGGCCGCACCATTCCGTATCTTTTACCGGCGGCGAACCGCTTCTGTACGCAGACTTTTTAAAGGCGTTCCTCCCGGGCCTGAAGAAGAAACGCTTCACGGCATATCTTGAAACGAACGGGACATTGCCGGATGAATTGGCTAAAGTCATCGACGCGGTGGACATTATCGCTATGGATTTTAAACTTCCGTCATCAACGGGTGAGAAGGCATTTTGGGATTCCCATCGCGAATTTTTGAAGATAGCTTCAAAAAAGAAGGTATTTGTGAAGGCCATAGTGACGCCAAAGACGACAGCCGTTGATGTCCAGAAGGCGATAAGCATTATAAAGGAGTCGAGGAAGAGCATACCGTTGATCCTGCAGCCGGCCACACCCGTGAGGGCCGGCGATAGGGACATTGACAAGAACAGATTACTGAAGTTTCTTGAAATAGGCTCGAAGAATCATCTGGAAAACATAAGGGTAATACCGCAGGTCCACAAGATGCTGGATGTGAAGTAGAGTCAGGCAGCAAGTTTAGCGGTTAGCGTATAGTGTGTAGCGTATAGGAAAAATAAAAACTATCCGCTATCATAGCTGTCCAAATTGGCGCAATTTCCCCCTCACCTTAATCCTCTCCCCCTTTCGGGGGAGAGGAAATTATGAGGAAATTCCTTCTCCTCTTCGGAGAGGGGATTATGAGGGAATTCCTTCATATTCCCCTCTCCCCTTTAGGGGAGAGGGTTAGGGTGAGGGGTAAGGTGGGGGTGAGGGTTATGAAACAGTCTTCATACGATGGTCTCCAGGATGACATCCGTAAGCTAAAAACGCCTGCGATTGAAACCTGGCATAATCAATATCCGGACAGAGGTTATATTATAAAGATCGATATCCCGGAATTTAGCTCCATCTGCCCGAAGACGGAGCTGCCGGATTTCGCGAACATAGTTATAAGGTATATTCCGGATAAACTATGCCTTGAACTGAAATCTCTTAAGTATTACACTATATTCTACAGGGCAATCGGTATATTCAATGAACACGTCGTAAATAAGATACTCGACGATATCGTGAAAGCCGCAAAGCCGAGGTGGGCGGAAGTTGTCGGAGAGTTTAACGCGCGCGGCGGAATCAAGACGACCGTGAGCGCGGAGCATGGCGCGGAAAATAGACCCGTTTAGCGTATAGCGTACAGCGGATAGCGTATAGGAAAAATAAAAACTATCCGCTAAACGCTACCCGCTATACGCTAAAGAGTGAGAAATTTTATGCGCGAGATTGACGTTTCAGTCATAAAAGACGCGGTAATGGAGCTGTGCCTGAAAGCCAACTTTGAGTTGAGGAGCGATGTTCTCAAAGCGATAAAGGCCGCGTTTAAAAAAGAGACCGGCGCACGCGCGAGGGGAATCCTTAAATCCATTATCGAAAACGCCAGGTGCGCGAAAAGCGAGCGGCTTGCTATATGTCAGGACACAGGCGTGGTAGTCGCGCATATCGAACTTGGCAGAGGCGTGGCGCTCACAGGGGGAGATCTTAAGAAGGCGGTAAATGACGGCGTGGAAGAGGCATATCGTAAGGGCTGTCTCAGAAAATCTGTCGTAGACGATCCGCTGTTAAGAAATAATACACGCACGAATACCACGTGTTTCATGGTTACAGATATAGTCGAGGGTGACAGGGTAAAGATAACCGTTTCTCCCAAGGGTTTCGGGAGCGAAAACAAAAGCATGATAAAGATGTTCCCTCCGACGGCGCCGGTCAGGGCGATAAAAGAATTCGTGCTCGACGTCGTGAAAAAGGCAGGGCCGGATGCCTGTCCGCCTCTTATTATCGGAGTGGGCATGGGCGGGACATTTGAGACGGCAGCCCTTCTTTCTAAGAAGGCCCTCCTGAGGCCCATAGACAGGAGAAACCCCAAGAAGCATATAGCTAAATTAGAAAGGGAGCTTTTAAAGGAGGCAAATGCGCTGGGCATAGGCCCGATGGGGCTCGGCGGGAAGACGACGGTGCTTGGCGTTAATGTGCTTGGGGAGCCGACTCACATAGCGGGGCTTCCGGTTGCCGTGAATGTGAGCTGTCATGCGACAAGGAGCGCCGAAAAACAGTTATGATGCAAATAAAAATTTCGACGCCGCTTGAGAAAGGCGTCATCGAAAGTTTAAAAGCAGGCGATGAGGTAGCGTTGAGCGGCGTAATATTTACCGCAAGAGACGCCGCGCATAAGAGACTGCAGGATATGATAGACAAAGGCAGTCATATACCCATAAACCTGAAAGACGCCGTCATATATTACGCGGGCCCTACCCCGCCTCCGCCGGGAAGGGCGGTAGGATCGTGCGGCCCCACCACGGCTTCGAGGATGGATCCGTTTACCCCGGGCCTGCTCCGTCTCGGGCTCGGCGGTATGATAGGCAAGGGGGATAGGTCTCCAGATGTCAAAAAGGCGATAAAAAAATACAGGGGCGTATATTTCCTGGCTACCGGAGGCATAGGGGCGCTGTTGTCTAAGAAAGTGAAGTCGGCTAAGGCCATACTCTTTAAAGAGCTCGGCCCGGAGGCGATTCATAAATTAGAGGTTAAAGATTTTCCGCTTATTGTGGGGATAGACGCGAAAGGAAGAGATGTGTATGATAAGGCGCGATGGAAGAAAACATAACGAGCTCAGGAAGATAAAAATAACCAGGGATTATATTAAATATGCCGAAGGCTCATGCTTAATAGAATTCGGCGATACAAAGGTGATCGCTACGGCGACCGTCGAGAATGTCGTCCCGCCTTTCCTTAGAGGCAAGGGCGCCGGATGGGTCACGGCCGAATACGGCATGATACCGCGCTCCTGCAAGACGCGCGTCCAGAGGGAAGCCGCGAGAGGCAAACAGGGGGGCAGGACTTACGAGATCCAGCGTTTAATAGGCCGCTCTATGCGTTCCGTTGTGGATATGGCGAAAATAGGCGAGCGGACCATATGGATGGATTGTGACGTGGTCCAGGCGGACGGCGGGACGCGTTGCGCGAGCATCACAGGTTCATTTATAGCTATGGCGTTTGCGCTTGATAAAATGCGTAAAGACGGTATAATCGGGGAGATTCCTGTTTCCGACTATGTTGCCGCGGTAAGTGTGGGAATTGTAGATACGAAACCGGCGCTGGACCTGGATTATGATGAAGATTCGAAAGCCGGGGTCGACATGAATGTCATAATGACCGGAGGCGGCAAATTTATAGAAGTCCAGGGGACCGCGGAAAAGGAGCCTTTCAGTAAAGTTGAAATGGATACGCTTTTGGCGTTGGCGAAAAACGGGATTTCAGAGTTGGTTGGCATGGAGAAAAAAGCCTTAAAAGGAATATTTTATGGTATGAAATTTTAAAGCAGCAGTTCCCTCTCCCCTTCGGGGTGAGGGTTTGGGTGAGGGGCTTAGTTCATATATGAGCGAAGCGGGACGGATTGTTATTGCTACGAAAAACAAGAAGAAATTATACGAGCTTAAAAGGTATCTTGAGGGAATAAAGGCGGAGATCGTGTGCATGCATGATTTTAACAGGACCCCGCGTATTATAGAGAACGGAGACACATTCAGGAAGAACGCCGTTAAAAAAGCGCTTGTGGTATCAAAATTCGTGTCGGGGCTGGCTTTGGCTGATGACTCAGGATTGGAAGTCAATATGCTTGGCGGAAAACCCGGAGTGAGGTCATCGAGGTTTGCCGGCCCCGGGAAGAATGACAAAGAAAATAATAATAAACTGCTCCGCCTTTTGAAGAAAGTTCCGCTCAAAGATCGAAAGGCAAGGTTCGTTTGCGCTGTGGCCATAGCCGATAACGGCCATCTCGTGAAGGTGGTAGAATCCAATTGTAAAGGGCTCATCGCGTTTTCGCCTAAGGGCCCTTACGGATTCGGCTACGATCCGGTATTTCTGATACCCAAATACAAAAAGACTTTCGGTGAGCTCGGCCTCGTGGTCAAAGACAGGATGAGCCACCGCTCAAAGGCGCTAAAGAAAGCGCGGGAGTTTTTGAAACGGTATCTTTAAGCGTGCCGTCTTACAATATTTCCCTCGCCCCTTTAGGGGAGAGGGTTAGGGTGAGGGGTATACGCATACAGACTTTAATACAGTCATTCGGGGCGTAGCGCAGCCCCGCAAAACCAGTCTGTAGCCATTGAATGTTAAATGGCGCTTTTTTAAGATGTGTTTTGCGGGACAACTATACAGACTTTAATGCAGTCATTCGGGGCGTAGCGCAGCTGGCTAGCGCGCTTGGTTTGGGACCAAGAAGTCGACAGTTCAAATCTGTCCGCCCCGACCATTGTGAGTCAGGCAATGAGTTTAGCGTATAGCGTGTAGCGTTTAGCGTATAGTAAGTCGAACTACTTTTTCTATATGCTAAACTTGTTGGCTGACTTAATATACGTCATACGCGATGTAAAAGAGTTTCGTTTTTCGTAATACGACGTCCCTGTAGCTCAGTTGGATAGAGCATCTGCCTTCAATGGGAGCTTCTATGCGGAATATAAACGCATAGAATGGATGCAGCTGTATGCAAGGAACCCCTGTGATAACAGGGCAACTTGCAGGCAACCGAGCAAGCTACAGATAGTTGGCCCATTAATTATAGAAAGGAGGTGAAGAATTGCATCATACCAAAGCTAAAGCGGATATAGGACTGGCCAAGGTTATTAGCGACCTTACAATAAAGGGCTATATACCTTGTATACCTTTATCTGAACATCAACCTTATGACATTGTAGCCATTAAGGATAATGGGAAAGCGATTAAGCTGCAGGTTAAATACGCTGCTTTAAAATCCAATGGAACAATTGAAGTGAGGTTTCGAACGAGTTGGACAGATAGAAAGGGAACTCACATAAGGCAT
>JAUYDB010000181.1 GCA_030691985.1 Candidatus Omnitrophota bacterium
TCAGCATCTGCGCAATAGTAAGAGACGACGCGGACGATCTTATAAAAACAATAGGCGCCAAAGATAGATTACCTATATCTAAGGCAGACGCCTATGTGACGCGAAGGACGCAAAAAGGGCATATCCTGCTTACATCAGATGTTGTAACGCCGCTCTCAGAGGCAGTGGAAACGATCTATGCCACATTTAAGGCGGCAGGCATGTGCCATGTGCTGATTTCGGGCAACTTTAGAATCGCGGAAAACGATCAGTTGTTAGTCAAACTGCTAAGTTCCGGCCATAAATCAGTCCCCGCGCTCAGGGCTCTCGTCGATAACGCGAAGAAGGAAGGCGGTTATCTTATATTCGGCTCACGCACATCCGAGCTGCTTAACATGGCGCTTGTGATGGAGAAGAAGATGTCCGGCATACGCCAGAATATACTCAACGGAGCGCTGGGCAATTTGCCTGGTGACAGAGGCCGATCTTTACCTATCTCTGCCATCAAGCCCTTCCCTGCCGGTGAAGAGCGCCCCGACTTTATTCTCGGCATACCGAGTATAGGCCACAGCCAGGCCGAGCTCGACAAAGCTATCGCCACCATCCAGAGGCTTGCGGGCTCGAGGATCGCCGTAGAGGTGCTTGATAAAGAAGAGTCACCTGAAGGTAATGTCAATAAACTCGTAGGAATGGCCAATGAAAGAGGCATTCCCCTCGTACGCATTCTTGACTCCGATAAGCTCGACGACGATTCGATAACGGTAGTGATAAACGAGCTTATGGGACAGGCGGAATTGGACAGGGAAGAGCTCGTTCGAATCATGGAGTTCCTGAAGAAGACGCTCGATAAAATAGATAAAGTAGATATAGACAAGGTGCTCGCCGCATGGCAGGCAAGGACATTAAGGAGAGACCCGAGCTTCCTGTATAAGTATCACCCCGCGACAAACAAGATGTTTAAAGAAGCCACGAATATGGTATCAGCCGCCACCCAAGGCGTAGTGGACAGCGGCCTATCATGGGCGGCGAGGATACAGGAGAGGTGGGACAGGATGGGTGTGAAGTCCAAGAATGACGATCCCGTAAAAGAGACCATAGTAATAACCGATTCCGGCATAAATACTACTAACATCGACAAGTATCTCGCCTCAAGAGGGCTTGATAAATACATCGATTCTTCGAACGCGGTATTCGCCAACACCAAAGACACAAAAGCGCTTAGCTATGTAGAGGATGAGATATCGAGAATAACCGGTGTATCCAAAGACCATATCGGCATAAGGTCAAAAGAGGGAGAACTATCCGTAACAGGTGATCCTGAATCTGTGTTACTACAGTTAAAGCATTATGAAAAGACAGGACAATTCGTCAACATCAACATGTACGAGGTACTCTTCGACCTCTTAAGCAATAACGGAGAATGGAGGCCAATACCCGGCCTTGATAAGAAAGGAAAGAATCTATTCATCTATCTGCCGCCGATGGTTCCAAGAGATTATCAAGCCGAGATGGAGAATTACAGTCGAACCGTTGAGAAAATAATGAAGTCTGCGTAATGGTTGCTAATCTAACCAGGTTAGAAAGAGTTTGTTGCCCAACCGTCATTGCGAGCCCCGAAGGGGCGAAGCAATCCCTTTTTGAGATTGCTTCGTCGCCTCCGGCTCCTCGCAATGACGCATTTTGGAGTTCGGCAACAGACTCAGATTAGCAAGTCATAAAAGTATAATATTCCCTGTAGCGTATCACTGCTTCCCGAAGTCTACGGAAGCGGGGGTACGCTACAACTGTCTTGGGCAAAGTGAAAGTATATAAAATGATTTTAAAAACTGTATCTCACAAAAAAAGGAGAGGTGACGCATGAATAAGATAAAAAGCTGCGGTTTTTTTAGAGTCATTTCCTTGGTATTGATCCTCACATTCATCTCATTCGACATATCCTACGCCTATCCGCCTGAACGTAATGCCGGCAATTCCACTCTCGCTGCTCCATCCCTGTTGCAGCAACAGCCCGTAAATGAGCACGCGGCTCGATTCCAGCAGTCCATATTCTCTCAAGGCGCGCTTCTCGCCTCTGTCTTTGATATAGGCGAGTATTTCTTCGGCAGGCCCGAAAGAGATATGGAGCCGCTTCCGTCAAGATATGCCGAAGAGGTCGTAAAGGCCGGGCTCGGGAAATTATTGGCTGGCTCCGGTATTGAAATATTAAACATCGTTCCCGTTGAATATCTCAAAAAAACCGTTCCGGAAAAACTCCAATCCGCCCTTAGTGAAATTAGTTTCAAAGGAACTTTACCCAATGAAGGGGTCGTCTTCATCCTATATAGGAAGGGCGACAAGAAGTTCCTTGTGCAAATAGCGAAGAAAGATGAAGTTTCTCCCGGTAACCTTCCCGGCTACAAATGGGTAGTTTCGGATAAATATGTAGTGAAATATGTGCCGGAGGATTACAAAGAAGAGATGATGCGGCCAACTGCGATTGTTGAAAAAACTCAGAAGACAAAGGTCTGCTTCATCGGCGTCGGATCTCCGAATCATTACAATATGTGGAATAACCTGTCTCTTGAAACCCTGGCGGGCGATCTTAAAGGCGCATTCGGAGATGGGGTAGCTATGAGCATGCTATGGACAAATAGGCCCGAAGAGATCGATTTAATAGTGAATAAGGCTATGGCCGATGCGCCCGACATTATCGGCATATCCATCCAGCCCGGCTCAATGGAGATCATTAAGTTGTTGGTAGAAAAATTAAATTCCGAACAAGCGGTTAAAGACGGGAAGATTATGGTAGCCTTTGGCAACCAGATACCGACTTATATCCCAGAAAAATTCATAGATATGTGCCCACAAGGTATCGTGATAAGGGGCGAGGGCGAGATAGCGCTGAGGAGCCTTGTACGCGTTGCAAAAGGAGAGCTTAAATTGTCCGACGTGCCGAGCGCCGTATATAAGGACAGGGAGAGCGGCAACATAGTGCATACGAAGATAATTTCGCCAAAGCTTGAATCCCTGGAATATACGCCGACTACCGATACCTATGAAGAGATAGCCAGACGGGGCGGCAATGTGCAGGTCCAGGCTTCCAGAGGATGCCCGTGGGGAGGCTGTGCCTACTGCACCAGATCATCTTTCCGAAGAGGCGGAATAGTCACTGAAAAAGGTAAGACAGCGAGCTGGGAAGGGTTTACAGTAGAGAGGGTCCTCAAGACGCTTGATGATGTCATGGCGCGGGGAATAACGGAAGTTGAGTTCTCTGACGATGAGTTTATAGGCGGGCGTAAAGACGAGAATATAGATAGAATAATCGCGATAGCCGATGGGATAGAAAGATTAAGCAAAAAGCACGGAATAAAATTTTCGTTTAGAGTCTTCACGCGCCCTAATATTATCTATAAAGAGGGCGACCCGGACAACAAGAACGAGGCTATCAGGCAATTGATGCTTAAGCTTAAGCATGCGGGCCTCGTCAGGGTATTCGTCGGCATCGAGGCCGGAAACGATACTCAGTTAAAGCGGTACGCCAGGGGCATGAAATTATCCGAAACCACCGAAGCGATAAAGATACTAAAGGAAATGGGATTGGGGATAGATTCCGGATTCATAATGTTCGATCCGGAGCTGACGGTTGATGAGATGATCGAGAATGTTCGTTATTTTCGCGAGAACAAACTTATCGAGAGTAATCAGTGGCCGTTTAGGCCTATGGCCATAAATCATGGTTCGAGGATGGTTGGGCGGTTACAGAAGGAAGGTTTACTGGGAGAAGAGAACATAAATTTAATGTCATACGAATACATTTTCAAGAACAGCTCTATCGAAAAGATCGCCCGAATTATAGACGATATAAGCAAAAAGACGCGCACAATATTTTACGCGCTTAAAGTAAAGTCCAAGATCTTTGATCCTGACAAGAAAGACGAAAAGACCATTCTATGCCAGAAGTACATAGAGGATAACGGCCTTATATACTTAGACCTGATGGAAGATCTCGGCAGGGCCGTGCAGAACGGCGCTACGCAGGAAGAGATAGATGCGATAACGAGAAAGGCAGATGAGAAAGTGGTTGAACTGGCCAAAGATGTTTCCGATGATATCGCGCGCGGCCGGATCAGCGATGAGGATGATTACCTGAAGAAGGAACTGGCCAAGATAGGTATTAAGGATAACGTCGCCGGGCTGTCCTTCTATCCGTCTCGCGATTTTGCACAGGGCAAACCGCTTAATGCAAGCCTCATAATTCCACGAAGGACACCTGAGGAGGCGGTAGAGCTTCTCAAAAAGGCGCGGGATAAGGGTATAGAGTTGTCGATAACAGGCCATTTGAGAGGGTTCGATGGCGCAGGCTCATCACTGGACCTTCCGGAATTTCAAAGAGCGTTGACGGCTATCGGCGCCACAGATCTAAGAGATCTGCCTTCCACGCCGACTATCGCGAGCGAGTTTACCGTCAAGGTTAGATTCGAACTTACCGATGACCCCGCGGTCATAGAATACGTTGCGCCCGATTATGGTATAACAGAATCCAATCCTTACAGGATAAAAGGTGAAGTCAATCTTACCTCTACGGGACGGACGCCGAATGGGCAGAAAGACGCGCCGGCTTTTATATTCAGGAACATATTCGGGCTTAAGGGTATAAAGGTGGTCTGCGAGAGCATATCGCCTATGGCGCTCGCCGGAGGAATGGAATCTTCCAACGTATTTAACGCCAGCCTTATCGCTGCGGCCAGCATGCTCTCAGGCGCGGACCTGAGCATGTCGGAGATATTCAGCCTTTCCGTAAAGCTCGAGAATGACGAGTTTGGCGGACTTACCGGCGGCCAAGGCCACCTTTGCTGGATGCTCGGAGGCGCCTACAGGCACGTATGGCTTTCCGGAGTAAAAGATGTTAACGGGTGTTATATTAACCCTTACGCGGCGTTCTCGCTTTCACTTCTAACCCAAGATGACCTTACCTCCATGGAAGAGCATATGATGATCGGCCAGGCCGGCAAAGAGTATGTCGATGGTAAGGCCCAGATAGGCAGAACCGCGGCCCTGGTCAATTTTATGTGGACAGACCTGTTAAGGGATAAGGACGAGATAGGTTTGCCGCTCCATAAGGAGAAATTGGGACTCGCTGACAAGTATGTGCGCGCCCTCAAGGAGAAAAACTTCGCGGTGGTCGTCGATATAATGAACCGCTACGTTGACATAAGAGACCAGCTTTGTAAAAGATGGACCGCGTTGATGCTGGACGCCCGCCAGGGGAAGCCGGTTCCGGAATACGCGAAGGCGTATGCTGACAAAGTTTTTAACCTTGGCAATCCGGCGTATGCCGACTATGAAACCATTAGGAAAATGTACGCGCAATACGGCGAAGGCCTGCGTGACGTAAGCCTTTACGCACCGGGGCCGATCGCCGAAATTGTCCGGGCTGGAAGAAAAGAAGGTATGGCGGTGCTTCCACTTGGCGCCGGCGGTCCCGGCGCTAATATAATCGCGATATCGCCGAAAAGCGCGGAGTATATAAGGAAATTTTTCGAATCGCAAGGCTTAGGGTTACTCACCGAAGATAATGTTAGAAAGATAGTCAGGGGGACCGGCATGCTGAAAGGGTATATGCTGTTCAAGGTCGGCAGAGATCCCGTTACATTCGATGGGTTCGAGGCGGTCGGTATGAAGATACCCGCGTCCCCGACAACTGCCCAATATGACCAGTGGACAGGCAAATTCACGCCCATGGCGAAGCCGTCGTCGACTTCCGCCACATTCGAATCAGAAGCGTCTCCCCGTGTTATCAATGCACCAAAATCAGCAATAGACAAGTTGATCGATAAATGGGTACTGCCCAGAAGATTGCCTTCCGATAGCAAAGCCGATTACGTCGTGGCGCTCGGGACTTCAATAAGAAAAGACGGCGCCGCAAGCACTCATTCCAGAGCGATAGCCGAAGAATGTGTAAGGCTATACAAAGCGGGCATCGCGCCAAAGATAATATTCAGCGGCGGATATACGCAGAACGGCGTTACCGAGGCAGAGGCGATGAGAAGGGTGGCGGTAAAGATGTGCCCTGAAGGGGAGGAGGATTTCATAGTCGACAGGGCCCCTAACATAAGATACGGTGGAACGGCGGCACAGGTATATACGGTAGCGGATGCTATCGCCCGCGATTCAGCAAGACCCGATATGCGTGGGTTGAAGATAGTTTCGGTTACCCAGTATCTGCATTCAAGGCGGGCGAACGCGACGCTGAAGTCCGCATTAAGCAGGTATGGTATCGGAGTATGGGCATATCCGGCAGAAAAGAGTATATACGAAAAAGACGCCACCCAGCCGCAGTTAAGGTTCGGAGAGAAGGCGTTCTTTATATGGGAAGCGCTTAATTACATAAGATTCAGCATTATGAAGCTCTTTGTTATGGAGAGGCCATTGACCACCCATACCCGGGAGCTGGATGCGAATATAAACCACACCGTGTACGACGGTATTTTGGTTGAAGCCACGAAAGAAGTTTTGGCGGCTACAGAAGATACGATTGATGCTCACCTGATAAAAAGACTGGCGAATATGGCTGGGCAGGGAGTGCCTATCCTGTTGGCAGGAGGTATGGCAGGGAACCTTAAGGAAGAGATTTCGAAGTTGCTAAATTCCGGCGCTGGAAAAAAACCGTCTATTGAATCGTGTTCTTCATTGGGCGACCAGGTGAGGCTGGAGAAATTTGCCGACGGCAAGACCGTGGCGGCGATATTGGCGGAACGCCGGACGCAGCAGCTGCCGGACAACTATAGAATATTCTCGGTTGCCGAACTCGGTAATCCGGGTAAAGATCCGTTATCGAAGATTGCAGTCGAGGATATCAGGTTGTCAGGTCTTGGCGCCGCGGCATGGGTTCTTGATCGCGTTATCACCGAGACCGCAATATCCAAATTGAGGAGTAAGGCCGCGATCAACAAAAGCGGCGCTTTCATTGTCCTCTCCGGTTTCTCCGGCACCGGCAAGGGAACGCTCTTTGAGTTATTGTCGAAAGTTTATAGCGACAGGCTGGCCAAGATAGTGCTCTATACGACCCGCGGTATGCGAAATAGCGAAAAGAATGGCAGGGAATATAATTTTGTGTCTTCGGAAGACTTCGATAAACTGTCCGGAAGCGGAGGTATGGTTTTTGATAATACACAGGGCAATATGTACGGAGTTTTGAAGAAGGATATCGAATTGGCTCTTGTCGGCAAAAATATAGCGTTCATTGAAGTGAGTTATAAAATGCAAAAAGAGCTCAAGGCAGAATATCCGCAGCACGGATCGATATTCGTTCTGCCTATGGCCGGAGAGACCATTGAAAAGATGCAAAAGGAGCTCATGTTCAGGTTAGGGCTACGCGACACTGATAACGAGGTCAGGATTGCTAAGAGATTGCATACGGCCATTGAGGAGTTGCCGGCAGCGGCCAATTATGACCAGAGGATTGTGAATTACAGGTGGAATGTCTTGGGCGCGTTGAATGATCTAGTAGATGCGATAAATAGAATAGGTGTTCCGGAGAAGGTTGTGGACATTATCCAAAAGTCCGAGTTGTCCGGCAAGGAGTTATTACCGGAAGCGCCTGAAAAATACGAAACTGAAAAAGCGGAAACATTGCCCGCAACTCAATTCTTCGATATCGTCGAGTCAGCGCTAGTCGGCAAAAGAGCGGAGTTTATTGAAACCGGAAACGGGTTTATCGGCACTCTTTCCGCACAGTCAGCCTCAGATGCCGCCGCCAATATCGGAACTCTTGACAAAAAAATGGCGACAGCCGAGATAAAGCAAAGGGTTGAGCGGGCAATAGCGGCTATTGAGAGTTTAGGTAAGGAAGGCATTACCCCGGAAGCCAAAGTTGCTATGGAATTACTAAAGAAAAATCTTAACCAATTTGAAGCGGACGGAGGAGTCGCGTCCATAATTGTTCTAGCCAGAAAGGCAAAGAGAGAGAATCAGAAACTCATAATTGGGCTTGAAACAGACTGGATACCGGCCATTAACAAGGAAAGAAGTCTTCAGAAAAACGCCATAAGCGCGCTTATGAAGGAGATGCATTCCATAGGAGAGGCGCTTCAATCCATGGGCCTTGATAATGTGGAAATCATCCGTGGAAGCGGCAGCCAGCTGGCGGATTCCCTCATGAAGGCATCCGAAGACAGCAATACGGATATGCGCAACATAGTTGTTATGGCTTCGAAGGATACCATAACTTCCGATAGCTTCAAAGTCTTTAGAGACGCAGGCGTTAAGGACAGGCCGTTTTTAACCGGCATAGATCCCGCGGAGCTTATAAAGTTGTATGAAGAATTTGGGGAATTAGTAAGTAAGCAGCTTCATATAAAACTGACAACGCTGCTTTATATGACTTTAGAGGCCGCGGCAGGAAAAGAACCTCCGAACGCGCCCTGGATACAATATGATAGCGTCAAGAGAATATTGATATTGGTGCCAAGCGCTGAACCCAAAGATTACGAAGATTTAAAGAATGCCTATAAGGCCGAAGCGGCCGCGTTGCAATCCGCGTAATCGATAGATTTGCGTAGTTTCAGGAAGGTCGGATATAAGCTTTATCCGTATAATCGTGAAGGGTAAACAGATGATTAAACAACCAGTTATGGTAAAAATTGTTTCAATCTTCTTAGCTTTGACGCTTGTAAGCAGTCCCATTAAGAGCTTTTGAAGAGGCGCTTAATAATGCGTTGGCTCATAGAGATTATTTTTCAAATGCCGACATCCAGTTGGCCGTATACGACGACCGCATAGAAATTTGGAATCCCGGGGAACTGTCTAAACAGCTTACACCGGAGCAATTAAAGGTGAAGCACAGATCGATTCCGCGCAATCCATTCCTTGCGGACAGGCTCTATCTGATTAAATACATCGAGCGCTGGGGTAGGGGAACTAACCGAATTGTGGATGAGATGAGGCAGGATAATTTGCCGGATCCGATATTTGCGAACAATTCTGGCGGCTTCGAAATTACTTTGATGGGCCCAGGCAAAAGTTTTGAAAAAGCAATCGAAGATGCGAAACTCCACAAGCTCGATTTAAATGACCGGCAGAGAAAGGCAGTTGAGTACCTAAGAAAAAAAGGCGAAATCTCAAGGAAAGAATATGCAAAAATGGCGGAGGTTTCGTTGAGACAAGCAAACAAAGACTTGAACGATCTTTTGAAAAAGAAGGTTATCGTTCAGGTCGGAATGGGTCGAAGCACAAAATATCGAGTGCACGATTAGTGCACGATTAGTGCACGATTAGTGCACGATTAGCGCGAGATTCGCTAACATATCCCACCTCTGATGGCCGCGTATCATCGTCTCTTAAAAGACTAGACTGTTACACACAATACCTATTTCCCTGGGATTTCGTGCAAGGAAATAGGTATTGTGTCCCTATTTCCCTCATATTAATTATCTCGACACATATTAATTA
>JAUYDB010000247.1 GCA_030691985.1 Candidatus Omnitrophota bacterium
TATTTGGGCGCCGAACCGCCTATCGGCTCAAACATCGATACCCCATCCGGATTTATATTACCGCCGGCAGCTATACCCATTCCACCCTGTATCATCGCGCCAAGGTCGGTTATAATATCACCGAACATATTGTCCGTAACGATGACGTCAAACCACTCCGGATTTTTCACAAACCACATGGTAGTTGCGTCGACATGGGCGTAATCGGTTGCGATGTCGGGATAATCCTTTTTTACCTCGTCGAAAACCCTCTGCCAGAGGTCCCAGGCGTAGGTAAGGACATTCGTCTTGCCGCAGAGCGTCAATTTCTTCTTTTTGTTTCGTTTTCTTGTAAACTCAAAGGCGTAGCGTATGCAGCGCTCGACTCCGAATCTGGTGTTATAAGATATCTGTATCGCCACCTCGTTCTTTTTGCCTTTGTTCCGGAATTCGCCCATACCCTTATAAAGGCCTTCGGAGTTTTCTCTGACAACGACAAAATCGATATCCTCCGGCCTTTTGTCCTTCAATGGACAGAATGATGAACCATACAGCCTGACAGGCCGCAGATTGATATACTGATCGAGCCCAAATCTCGTCTTCAATAGTATCCCCTGCTCCAGAATGCCGGGTTTTACATCCGGATGGCCTATCGCGCCCAGGAATATCGCGTCAAACTTCTTTAACCCGGCGAGCTCCTTATCAGTGATCGTCTTCCCCGTCTTTAAATACCTGCCGGCGCCATAATCAAAGATCTCTTCCGTATAAGAAAACCCGAATTTTTTTGAAGCGGCCTTTAAGACCTTCAGGCCTTCGCCGACAACCTCAGGGCCTGTCCCGTCTCCTGGTATTACCGCGAACTTGTATTTTTTCCTCATCTTCCATTTTTCGCTATAGAATTCGTCAATCCTCCGGCGCTGATAATCCTGCGAATAAATGGAGGATATTTCTCGAATCTATAACTTTCCTTTCTTGTCACGTTTCTTATTATTCCTAATTTCGTATTTACTCTGACGACGTCCCTCTCTCTAATCCTTTCGGCAGCTTCTTTGGACTCGACTATCTGAAGCCCTATGTTTATGCTGTTCCTCGCGAATATTCTGGCGAAGTTCTCGGCGATAATTAAGGAGACGCCCGCGGCTTTTATCGCGATGGGCGCATGTTCTCTCGAAGAGCCGCAGCCGAAGTTCTTTCCCGCCATAATGATATCGCCGGGCTTCACTTTTTTCGCAAAGGCCTTGTCGATATGTTCCATGCAGTGGCTCGCAAGCTCATTCCTGTCGGTCGTATTCAGGTATTTCGCCGCTATTATATCATCGGTATTGATATTATCGCCGAATTTATAAACGCGCCCTTTGTGTGTCATGTCTCCTCGCTATAACCTCGTTTAGCTTTCAGCTCTCAGCTAACAGCAAAAAAAACACATTAGCTATTAGCTGCTTGCTGAAAGCTGACGGCTGAAAGCTGATAGCTAATCTTGAGTTTTAGACTGCCTCAAACGACTTCATCCGGATGGGCGATCCTGCCTTTCACGGCGCTCGCGGCGGCGACCGCTGGATTGGAAAGATAGACCTCGCTCTTCGGATGGCCCATCCGTCCAACAAAATTCCTGTTCGTCGTGGCAATGGCTCTTTCGCCTTCAGCCAGGATCCCCATGTGCCCTCCAAGGCACGGCCCGCAGGTCGGAGTCGAGAATACGCCGCCAGCATCGATAAAGATCCTTGCGAGCCCCTCATCCACGGCCTCTAAATATATCTTCTGAGTGGCGGGAATAACTATCATCCTAACGCCGGCCTTAACTTTTTTCCCGCGCAGTATCCTGGCCGCAAGCCTCAAGTCGGAAAGCCTACCGTTTGTGCATGAACCTATCACAACCTGATCAATAGCTATATCCTCAAGAGCCCTGGCAGGTTTTATGTTACTCGGCAAGGCCGGGCAGGCTACGAGCGGCTCGATTTTTCTCGCGTCATATTCCTTAACCTGAACGTAGCGAGCGTCCTTGTCGCTAAAATAGCGCCTGCCGATACCGGGGCGCGCCTTCAGATTAATCGATTTGATGTAGCGCGACGTTACCTTATCAGGCGCAATTATACCGTTCTTACCGCCTGCCTCGATCGCCATGTTGCACATGGTCAGCCTGTCATCTATGGGAAGATTCTCGATCGTCTCACCGCAGAACTCCATCGCCCTGTAACGCGCGCCGTCAACGCCTATGTCGCCGATCAAATGAAGTATCAGGTCTTTGCCGCCGACCCATCTGTTAAGACGCCCCGAAAAGATGAACTTCATCGATTCCGGCACCTTCAACCAGCAGAGGCCCGTAGCCATCGCGGCGGCGAGGTCAGTCGAACCGACTCCGGTTGAGAAAGCGCCGAGCGCGCCGTAAGTGCATGTATGCGAGTCCGCGCCTATGACGAGATCACCCGGCTTTACCAGCCCCGCTTCCGGAAGGAGCGCGTGCTCGATCCCCATCCTGCCCACTTCGAAATAATTCTTTATACCGTACCTTTTAGCGAAATTCGCCATGGCCTTACACTGATTCGCGCTCTTTGAGTCCTTGGCAGGCGTGAAATGGTCCGGAACGAGTGCGACCTTTTTTTTGTCAAATACCCTATTTACGCCAAGTTTTTCGAACTCCTCAATGGCGAAAGGCGCCGTAATATCGTTACCAAGGCACAGGTCGATCTTGGCATTGATAAATTCGCCGGGATGGATAGCTTTGAGATTAGCGTGCTTCAATAAAATCTTCTCTGTTATTGTATATGGCATGTCAATCACCCCGTTTCGTCGTGCGTCGTGAGTCGTGCGTTTTCAGTCAAACAGACTTTTTTAAAAGGGCGGGTTCTTTTTTTGCGCACGACGCACAACGCAAAACACACTACAAAACACTCAGACTTCGCGCACCATCGCTATTTCCTTGCAATTCGGGAAATAGCAGCATTTTATACACTCGCTCCATATCTTATGCGGAAGTTCTTTTTTGTCCACGATTACGAAACCCGACTTTTCGAAAAA
>JAUYDB010000259.1 GCA_030691985.1 Candidatus Omnitrophota bacterium
GTTCGTGACGAAAAGGTCGTCTCCGACTATCTGGATCTTCTTCCCGAGTTTATCGGTGAGCTTCTTCCACCCGTCCCAATCGTCTTCCGCAAGCCCGTCCTCTATTGAAACGATCGGATATCTTTCTACCCACCGGCTGTAAAATTTTATCATATCATCGCTCGAATTTTTCTTCTTCGGTTCCGCCTCCAGTATATATTTGCCGTCTTCGTAAAAGGAGCTGGAGGCAGGGTCGAGCGCGATATATATGTCTTTCCCCGCTTTGTATCCGCTCTTTTCTATCGCGGCCAAAATAACTTCTACCGCCTCTTTATTAGATTTGAGATCCGGGGCGAATCCCCCCTCGTCGCCGACAGAGGTAGAAAGCTTTTTGTCATGGAGTATCTTTTTTAAATTATGAAAAACCTCCGCGCCCCAGCGCAGCGCCTCTTTGAAAGAATCGGCCCCTATGGGCATTATCATGAATTCCTGAAGGTCGACATTGTTGTCAGCGTGAGAACCCCCGTTCAATATATTCATCATCGGTATGGGCAAGGTCTTCGCCTTATCGCCGCCTATATACCTGTATAAAGGCATGCATTTAGAATCCGCGGCCGCTTTCGCTATCGCCAGGGATGCGCCAAGAATGGCATTCGCGCCCAGCCTGCCTTTGTTCGCTGTCCCATCGAGATCGATAAGCAGTTTATCCAATTCGCCCTGCATGAGCGCGTCCTTGCCTTTAAGGGCTTTCTTTATCTCGCCGTTTACGTTCGCGACAGCCTTCGCGACACCCTTGCCGAGATAGCGCGCGTTATCGCCATCGCGAAGCTCAACCGCTTCATGCTCGCCCGTTGACGCGCCGCTTGGGACAGCCGCGCGTCCGAATGAACCGTCTTCTAAAACAACCTCGGCCTCAACCGTCGGATTCCCCCTCGAATCCAGTATCTCGCGGGCCTTCACATCTTTGATATTCGTATTCATAATATTTTTACTCTTCTCCCTTCTATTTTTAACCTTCCTTCGACGAAAAACTTTATCGCCTCAGGGTATATCCTGTGTTCGGCTTTGTGAACACGCTGCGAAAGCGCCTCTTCCGTATCATCGCCTTTCACCTCGACAGCCGCCTGTAGAATTATGGGGCCGTTGTCGAGTTTCTCGTCGACAAAATGGGCCGTCGGGCCGGTCACCTTTACGCCGTAATCGAGGGCATCCTTAATTCCGCGCGTCCCTTTAAATGAAGGAAGAAGCGCCGGGTGGATATTGATAATCCTGTTTTTATACTCTTTTATAAAATAAGGGCTGATGATCCTCATAAAACCTGCCAACACTACAAGACCGACATCCTTCTTCTTCAAATTCTTCACAACTTCCTTATCAAACTCTTCCCGCGTTTTAAAATCCTTGGGGTCTAAAACAAACGTCTCGATCCCGGCGGTGCGGGCTCTTGTAAGGCTAAAGGCGCTCTTATTGTCGCTTACGACAAGCGCGATTTTAGCCGGTACGTACCCGCTCTTTACGCTATCGATAATAGCCTGAAGGTTCGTTCCATTCCCCGAACAAAGCACCGCGATATTCATGTCGCCTCGATATAGTAGTAATAATACGACGCTTTTTAGCGTATAGCGGATAGGAGAAGTCATACGACTTACTATACGCTATCCGCTAAACGCTATACGCTAACCCTGTTGTCTGACTCTAAAACAGCGTATAAATAAACGGCGCGACAACGCTCGATTCCGTAAATATTATAAGAAGCCCGAGCAGGAAGAGCATTATAATAATGGGGAAAAGCCACCACCTCTTCCGTGTCATAAGAAAACCCCATAGCTCTCTGAAGAATCCGCTATTACCCATTAATGCGCCCCATCCCTAGTAAATTGTAACATAAATTTTTGATAGTAGTCTTCCCTCTCCCCTACGGGGAGAGGGCTAGGGTGAGGGGGAGGTAAAGATCGAGGCACATTTACCCCTCATCCTAACCTTCTCCCCAAAGGGGAGAAGGGATTTCATATAAGAAACTCGCTTTACAAAGTACTAATATTGATTTTCGTAACTTTCCCTGCTCTTTTTTTCCCCGCTCCTGTATATCCAATAAGACGCTTTTCCCCGGTCTATGCGCTCATCAAGGACGTCTCTCCTCAATATTTTCATAATCAAACTCATCGGCGTAATAAGCGCGTAAAATAGAATAACCAGGATAAGGCGGCTTGAGAAAAAACCGATGACAATCGAAAACGCCATCCATATTCTCTGGAACGGCCTGAGCGCCGGCGGCAAAGATAAGCCCAAAGCTATCAAAATAAAACCTGCCCCGAGAAAATAGGGCCAGGCCGGCCTACTCCGCCACAGGCCGACGCCACCTAAGATAACAAGAATCGCGCCTATCGTCAAGCCAAACTCACGCAAGGCCTTTTTATCGCTCTTTATCGCTTTGATCTCATCCCGCATATAGCCGCACCCTTATTCACCCCTGTACACCCTTGTCTCCCTTACCCCTTATCTCCCCCACCCCTTATTTCCCCTACCCCTTATTTCCCCTTCTCTTCCCCTATTTTCCCTAATCCAGTTCGTACGTCTTTAACCAATCGATATCTTTATCGAGCGGTTTCTGAGACTGTTTTTCAAGGAGGCAATTGCCCATTATAAGGTAGTCCATGTTGGTCCGCATAAAACATGTATACGCGTGCTCAGGCGATTCCACGATCGGCTCGCCCCTTACGTTAAAAGACGTGTTTATTATTACCGGGCATCCGTACTTCTCGTAGAATTTTTTTATCATGTCATAAAAGACGGGATTCGTCCGGCGACATATGGTCTGCACGCGCGCGGAATGATCGACGTGCGTAACGGCCGGTATCGCGCTTCGTGAGACATAGAGCCGCGCAAGGCCGAATAACCCCTCCTCGGATACATCAACCCGGCGCCTTTTCGATTGAGCGACAGGTGCGACGAAAAGCATGTAAGGGCTTGTCGATGTGATATCAAAATATTCCGAGGCCTTTTCTTCCAGCACGGATGGGGCGAAAGGCCTGAAGCTCTCCCTGAATTTTATCTTAATGTTCATCAATTCTTGCATCTTGGCGGATCTCGCGTCGGCGATTATACTGCGCGCTCCGAGGGCGCGGGGCCCGAATTCCATTCTGCCCTCGAACCAGCCGATCACTTTTTCTGAAGCTATGAGATCGGCTATCCTTTCAGGTATCTCATCGTCTTTTAGTAAAACGTAAGGGGCGTTTTTCGCTTCAAGAAATTTAATTATTTCGTCACTGGCATATTCCGGCCCCAGGAAGGAGCCTTTCTGGTAATCGTGGACGTCGTCGGCATTCCGCGCGTTGCCAAGATACTGATACCAGGTAAAGAGCGCGGCGCCAAGCGCCCCTCCCGCGTCTCCGGCTGCCGGCTGAACCCATACGCCTTTAAAAGGCGTCTCGCGCAAGATCCTGCCGTTCCCGACGCAATTTAAAGCGACTCCGCCTCCCAGCGTAAGATATTCTTTGCCGGTCACTTTATGCGCGTGCCGCGCCATCCTGAGCATAGCCTCTTCCGTAACATCCTGTATTGAACACGCCAGGTCCATGTCTCTCTGGGTAAGGATTGATTCGGGTTTTCTGGGAGGGCCGCCGAATAAGTTATGAAATTTTTCATTGGTCATTGTAAGGCCGGCGCAGTAATTGAAGTATTTCATATTAAGCCTGAATGAGCCGTCTTCCTTAAGGTCAATCAGTTCATCTTTTATAACTTCTGTGTAAACGGGCCTTCCGTAAGGGGCAAGCCCCATAACCTTATATTCGCCGGAATTTACCTTAAATCCGGTATAATAAGTGAAGGCGGAATATAAAAGGCCCAATGAATGCGGAAATTTTATCTCGGCATTAAACGAAATGGTATTGCCGCAGCCGACGCCGAAACTGGCGGTAGTCCATTCGCCGACGCCGTCCATGGTAAGTATGGCCGCTTCTTTATAGGGAGAAGGAAAGAAGGCGCTTGCGGCATGGGCTTCATGATGTTCCGGGAAAATTATCGCTTGGTCATAACCAAGTTCCTTCTTTATCAATTCCCTGATCCATAACTTTTTCTTCATCCACATAGGGATCGCTTTGATAAAGGAGTTTATGCCGCGCGGGGCATAGGCAAGGTAGGTCTCAAGTATCCTTTCGAATTTGATGAACGGCTTTTCGTAGAAAGAGATGTAATCCACGTCTTTTATGGATATCTTCGCCTCCTCGAGGCAGAAATGGACGGCATTTTTGGGAAATGAGAAGTCGTGTTTCTTGCGCGTGAAGCGCTCTTCCTGTGCCGCGGCTATTATGTCGCCGTCTCTTATTATAGCGGCGGCGGAATCATAATAAAAGTGCGAAAGACCGAGAATGTGCATATCAGTCGATAAGCGATTTGATCTTCGCCTCTATGGCCTCTTTAGGATTAACGCCGATCATCCGGGCGGACTCCTTCCCGTCTTTAAAAAGGACGAGTGTCGGGATGTTCAGCACCGAAAGCTCGGTCGCTATATCGGGGGCCTCGTCAACGTTCAACTTCAGCACCTTGACCTTCCCCTTAAATTCTTCCGCCAGACTTTCGACTACCGGCGCGATTATTTTACACGGCATGCACCACGGCGCCCAGAAGTCAACTAGCACCGGCTTATCGGATTCCATAACTTCCTTCATGAAATTATCTTGCGTCAGCTCTACCATTTTACTGTCCCCTTTTTAAGATAACCTTTGTCGGGCAGGCCTCGAAACAAATACCCATATTTCGGCACTTGCCCGGATCTATCCGCGAAAGATTCGATTCGACCTTCACCGCGCCGGCAGGGCACGCCTTCTCGCATTTAAAACACGCTATACACCCGGACTTACAGGCCTTTGCCGTAACGCCGCCGGAGTCCTTTGAACTGCATTTGACATAATAATTACACGCCTCGGGCAAGAGAATAAAGAGATTCTTCGGGCACGCCTTTACGCAATTACCGCATGCGTTGCACTTCGCGGCGTCGACTACCGGAAGGCCATCCTCTCCAATCGTTATCGCGCCGAAAGGGCAGACGGAAACGCAGTCACCGAGGCCGATACAGCCGAAGGCGCAGGCTTTTTGGCCGCCAAAGACGAGCGAGGCCGCTTTACAGCTGCGTATGCCCTGATACAGATATTTGTCCTTCGCCCTTTTGCCGCCGTTGCAGAGGATAGTCGCGACGGTCTTCACTTTCGGTGCGTGATCTACGCCTAAAAGCTCGGCGATAGACTTTCGCGCTTCCTCATTGCTGACAGCGCAGCCTGCCGGCAGCGCCTCGCCTTTCTTCAGCGCCTCGGCGAATCCCGCGCATCCCGCCTTACCGCAGGCCCCGCAATTCGCGCCGGGCAGCGCAGACATTATCTTAAATATCAGCGGATCGACTTCTATGCCGAACAACTTCAACACATAGGCAAGCCCCACCCCGAAGATAATCCCGAGCGCCGCCATCGCCGCGACAGGTATGAGGATCTTTATTATCATATTTTGAACCCGCTGAATCCCAGAAACGCCATTGACATAAGGCTGGCGATGATAAACGTTATCGGCACATCCTTAAGGCTGTGCGGTATGTCCGCGAATTCCAGCCTTTCCCTTATGCCGGCCATAAGGAACATCGCAAGCGTATACCCCGCGCCCGCGCCGAAACCCTGCAGGGCCGATTTCAGGAAGCTTCCCGCGATCGCCTTACCGCCCGGGAAGAAGATGTCGGTATTGAGGACCGCTACGCCGAAGACGGCGCAATTCACAGTGATAAGCGGCAGATATATCCCGAATATCTTATAAAGCACCGGCGCCTTTTTCTGTATCACTATCTCCGTAAACTGTACGAATGACGCGATGACTAAAATAAAACTTATGGTCCGCAGATATTCGAGATGATAGGGAACGAGTATAAAATAATATATCAGCCATGTTATTATCGAAGCGGTCGTGGTAACAAAAGTCACCGCTCCTCCCATCGATATTGCCGGAGAGATGTTCTTCGACACCCCTATGAACGAGCAAAGCCCGAGGAATCTCGAAAGGATAAAGTTATTTATAAATACCGTGCTTATAAGTATCGTTATGTAACCTGACAGATCCATTTAATGCCTCTTAGCGGTTAAATAATTTATGAGCCCTATTAAAAGCCCAATGGTAAGAAGCGCGCCCGGCGCGAGTATCATAAATAGAGGCGGCTCGAAACTGTTATTCAGGTAACAACCAAATATCGTGCCGTTTCCCAGGGCCTCGCGTATAAGCGAGATAAGGATAAGCGCCCATGTAAACCCGATGCCCATTCCCAGCGCGTCAAATATAGACTTAAGCGGCGGCTCTTTCGACGAAAAGGCCTCCGCTCTGCCGAGAACAATACAGTTAACTACAATGAGCGGGACAAACATCCCCAGAGCCCTGCTCAAGAGCGGCGCATACGCCTTCATCGCCAGGTCCGCGATCGTCACGAAAGTAGCTATGATCACTATATAACATGGAATGCGCACCTTCTCAGGGACGATGTTTCTGACGAGCGAGACGAAGATATTAGAGCCAACCAGAACGAACGTCGCGGCTACGCCCATGCCGATGCCGTTAGTGACGCTTGTTGAGACCGCAAGCGTAGGGCACAGGCCGAGCACTATCCGAAAAGTCGGATTCTCCCTCCAGAGTCCTTTTATAAATTCGCCAAGGGGCTTCATCTTTTCACCTTTTGCAGAAACTCAAGAACCGTATCGCGTATAGCGTCCGTCACGGCTTTGCTTGAGATGGTAGCGCCGGTTATGGCATCGATGTCTTTTTTGATGGCTACGGCCTTCCCCTGCCTGCCTATAAATTGCCGCAAAAACCACGCATCTTTTTCACCGCGCCTGATCTCGTTGATCTTTGAACCAAGCCCCGGCGTCTCCTGATGCTCGAGGACCTTCACGCCTTTTATGGTGCCGGCGGTATCTATCCCAACCACGATACGCATATAACCGCTGTAGCCGGTCCCTACAGCCTTGATGCAGTATCCTGCGAGGATTGCGTTCTTTGTCGCCTCAAAATAGTCAATGTCATCCACCTTCTTCTCGGTAAAAGAATCTGCCTCAGGAATTATCGTCTTTAGCGCGGCCTCGATCTCCATCTTCATCTGTTGCTCAATCTTCGGTTTTGTTATCTCATATGTCACCGCGAGGACCAGAGTCGCCGCAAGGCATATCACTCCGAGTATCAGTCCGAATTTGATAAGTTGATTCATGTTTTGCCTCGCTACAATAACACTAATACGACAATCTTTAGCGTATAGCGGATAGCGTTTAGCGTATAGGAAAACGTCGTCCGACTTACTATACGCTATACGCTAAACGCTAAACTCGTTGGTTAATTCTACCCTCTCCTCCACCCGAACCACTTCGGGAATGTATATT
>JAUYDB010000261.1 GCA_030691985.1 Candidatus Omnitrophota bacterium
TCAGCATCCCAGCTGGACCAGAAGACGGCTTAAGGGCGCAAAATTTGGGGATGGTTTTTCAATATTTAAAAATGGGGTAGAGTTTGCAAAAAAATTTGTAATTTAGCTGTTTATACGGTATAATTATACTATATATAAACAGAAATGAAAATCATACTTAAAGCATATACGTCATGACCAAAACGATAGAAGCTTTAAGAAGGACTGTTATTAAAGAAGCTGCGCTCGGTAATCACATTGCCGATACATACTTTTATCAAAAAACCCGTTCAAAAAAAAGCCGCAAGAAATCCGGTATCCCTGCAAAAAACATCACACGCATATCGCTTATTTTGTCTTTAACGGCGGCTGCGATACTTCTCTTTTTTATGGTCCACGCCTTTTTGAACGCCAGCTACATAGAGCTGGTGAAATTCAGATTTGCTAATTCAAAAATAGTGAAAGCGATCGACGGCGGCGTAATCAATAAAGATATCATAAGGAACTTCGAATTCTCCGGATACGCCAAGAACGATTCGAGCGAGGCCTTAAGAAGCTTTATTGTCTTAAACAACCCAAAGAAATACAGCTGGGCCGGCATATCTTTGGATTTCAAGTTTCCGCTGGACTTGACCTCAAGGCGCATAATCCTCTCGCTGCGCGGAACAATCGGGGGCGAGAAAGCAAATATGATATTAAGAGATATAAATAATAGGGCCTATAGAATAAAAGAACTGTATCTTTCGTCGCGATGGCAGGATGAAGTTATTCGGCTTCGCGGTTTGAGGAACAATATCGACCTGTCAAAAATCATTCAACTCAGAATAGAAAGCGGCTATGCGGGAGAATCGGGAAGGATGCTCGATGCACCGGTAGCTTTTACGATATATGTAAAAAATTTAAACATAACAAGAGAGGAGTCGTGGATATGAAGACCATAGCGATAGCGAATCAGAAAGGTGGCTGCGGCAAAACTACGACGGCCATAAACCTGGCGGGGGCCTTCGCCGATACGGGCAGGAAGGTTTTATTGATCGATATGGATCCGCAATCTCACGCGAGCTTCGGCCTCGGGGTGACCAATAATACAATGGATAAATCGATGTACAATGTCCTGACCGATAATCCCGAGAAGGGGCGTGGTATCGAGGACTGCGTATTAAAGGTATCCGAAAACCTTGACATGGTAAGCTCCAACATACTCTTGAGCACTCTTGAGCAGGAACTAAAAGACAAGGAAGACGCCGTTTCAAAATTGCACCAGGCGCTTTCGACTACTCAATTAAATTATAATTATGTAATAATCGACTGCCCGCCCAGCCTTGGTTTCCTGACGTTCAACGCGCTTCGCGCGGCCGAACAGATAATAGTTCCGATAGATATGTGCGCCTTCTCCCTCATGGGTGTCGGAAAACTTCTCGGCATGCTTGAATTGATAAAGATAAAGATAAACCACGCTCCTTGCGTGAATGCCCTTGCTACGCTGTTTGACAAAAGGACGAAATATTCCCAGACGATGCTAGATGAAATCAGCGGCTTCTTTAAGGACCAGATGTTTCAAACTGTTATCAGGGTGAATGTAGCAATAAAGAAAGCCGCCTCCAAAGGTGTTTCGGTTATACAATTTGACAGGCAATCTAACGGCGCGATCGATTACGTGTCGTTAGCCCAGGAACTCTTAAGGACTGAAGGCGCGCTTGAATTCGAAAAGGCAATGGCGGCGGTATCGTCTTCTGAAAGCCCGGGGAAGGCAATTATGACTGTCGCGGAAGGAAAATTGGCGGCAGAACAAGAAGAAGAGGCGGCGATAAGAGAGGTGACGTTCGCTATAGAAGCGCCAAACGCAAAAAATATATATATCGTGGGTGATTTCAACCATTGGAAGATAACCGATGATAATAGATTATCGAGGATCGTTGACGGAAAATGGGAGAAGCGCGTGACGCTTCCTCCCGGCAGACACAGTTATAAATTCATCGTTGACGGTGAGTGGCTCATCGATTCACGAAACGCGGAGCGTGAACCGAATACGTTCGGGACATTTAACTCAGTGATCAAACTGTAGAAAGGAGCCTAAGAGATCCTTCCTCTGGCGCATATCGCCGCGTCCGGCATAATAAGCATATCCGTATGGTATTATTTCAAATCGTCAGGCCTGGCGTTGATTTCTTTCATCGCCGGCATATTCATCGATCTTGACCACATAATAGATCATTATATAAACAACGGGTTCACGCTTAACCCGAACGCGGTATATGACGCGTGCATTGATATAAAATTCAAGACCCTTTACCTCGTGTTTCATTCTTACGAAATAGTCATTTTGCTGTGGATAGCGATATATTGCTTTTCTTTGTCAAACGCGTGGAAGGCACTGGCAATCGGAATTACACAGCACGTCATATTCGATAATTTGACAAATCCAATGCGCAAGCTGGGTTATTTCTTCACTTACAGGGCGCTGAAAAGATTCAGGAAAGATTTACTTATCCGCAATACGTCAAAGGGGTGATTCGATGACCGCCTTAAAAGAGGACTTCACAAAAGAGGATCCGTGGAGAATATTCAGGATAATGAGCGAATTCGTTGACGGCTTCGAGGAGCTGTCTGACATAAAAGAGGCGGTGTCAATATTCGGCTCGGCTAAAACCAGACTTTCAAGCAGGTACTATAAACTGGCTGAGGAGACGGCCGTAAGATTAGTCAAGAGCGGCTATGCAGTAATAACAGGCGCCGGCCCCGGCATAATGGAAGCGGCTAATAAAGGCGCCAAAAAAGCAGGCGGAGAATCCATAGGCCTCAATATACTGATCCCGATAATGCAAAAACCGAATAAGTACATAACGCGGCTGATCGAATTCAAATATTTCTTCTGCCGTAAAGTGATGTTCGCGAAATATTCGAAGGCCTTCGTAGTCTTTCCGGGCGGATATGGGACGCTGGATGAGTTATTCGAGGCGCTGGCGCTAATACAGACAGAGAGAATAAGCCCTTTTCCCGTCATTCTTGTCGATCGCTCGTACTGGAAGGGGATGCTTCGCTGGCTTCAGGATACGCTGGTAAGGCAAGGAGCTATAAGTAAATCCGATTTAACTTTCTTTAAAGTGGTAAACACTCCCCAGGAAGTCATTGCCGCAGTTAATAAATTCTACCTAAAATAACCAAACCTATCCGAAATGTATAATCAGGACAAAAAAAGGATGGCAACAGCTCGTTTAGGTAACTTTGTACCTTTAGGCCCGAGAACGGGTCACTCTTTGCTGTTGTCATCCATTTATAAGTATACCAGAAATTTCCTAAATTACAAGAGCTCTGCCTTAGATTTTTTTATAGCTGAGAAGTTACCCTCTATATCTCTAACCGGGTTAGAAAAGTCAGATTGTCTGAATCGTAATAGGCCAGCGTTATAAGAACTTCGTAAGAAAAATGGGGTCTGACCCAGCGCGTCTATTGCTCATTGAATGGGTCTGACCCCATTTTTTGGCATGGCAAGCTATTTGTAAAAAGGGGTCAGACCCATTCACCGCATAATAGACGCGTTGGGTCAGACCCCTTTTTATCACCGTTTCTCAAAACTCTGATCTATTACAACCTGGTTAGATACGACTGAAATCCGACTGATACTTACCTTGACCTCTATCTAAATGTGATATACAATTATCTCATATCTAACAAGGTTAGAAAAATCAGGTTGCCTGAATATAACCTGGTTAGATACGACCAAGATTATGAGCTATAAATATAATATTATCGTAATAGGCGGAGGGCATGCAGGCTGTGAAGCAGCCCTTGCTTGCGCGCGGCTTGGCTGCAAGACGCTTCTTTTGACTATGAGCGCGGATACTATAGGGCTTATGTCCTGTAATCCGGCTATTGGAGGCCTTGCTAAAGGACAACTTGTAAAAGAGATAGATGCGCTGGGCGGGCAGATGGCCAAGGCAACTGACGCCTCTGCAATACATTTCCGCGTATTAAACACAAAAAAAGGCCCTGCGGTGCGCTCTACGAGAGCTCAGGCAGACAGGCAGGCCTATAGGCTATGCATGAAGTCGGTTATTGAGGCCCAGCCAAACCTTGATGTAAAGGAAGGCATGGCCTGCGGCATTATGATAAAAGGCGCTTCTGCGATCGGGGTAAAGACAGTTTTGAATGAAGCTATTCATGCGGATGCGGTAATAATTACCCCGGGCACGTTTTTAAACGGCCTCATACATATAGGCCTCGAACACTCGCCCGGAGGCAGAATGGGGGAGAAGTGCTCATCGGGTATGTCGCGTTCCCTGAAAGGCCTGGGATTGAAACTGGGCAGATTGAAAACAGGAACCTGCCCGCGGCTGGATGGCAAGACTATAGATTTTGAAAAATTGGCTGCGCAACATGGCGACGAAGCGATCGTTCCATTCTCCTTCCAGACAGCTAAGATAACCGGAGAACAGCTTCCGTGCTACATAACATATACTAACGATAGAACCCACGACATTATAAGGGCAAATCTGGACAGGTCTCCTTTGTTTGCGGGAATAATAAAGGGGACGGGAGCCCGCTACTGTCCCTCAATCGAAGACAAGATACATCGATTCCCGGGCCGCGACAGGCATCATATATTCCTGGAGCCCGAAGGCCTTAACACCACGGAATATTACCCTAACGGCATATCGACAAGCCTCCCCATAGATGTCCAGGAAAGAATAGTGAATTCGATAGAAGGCCTGGAAAGAGCCCGTATAGTGAGGCCGGGTTACGGGATAGAATACGATTTCGTGGATCCGACCCAGCTCTATCCGACACTCGAAACAAAGGCCGCGGAAGGACTTTACCTCGCGGGCCAGATAAACGGGACAACGGGCTACGAAGAGGCCGCGAGCCTGGGGCTCATGGCAGGCCTAAATGCCGCTTTAAAAATTAAAGGTAAGAAGCCTCTTATCCTGAGCCGCGCGCAGGCTTACATAGGCGTCCTCATAGACGACCTCGTAACAAAAGGAACTAATGAACCATACCGCATGTTCACTTCCCGCGTCGAATATCGGTTGATACTGCGCGAGGATAATGCGGATGTGAGGCTTGCGCCTATAGGATATGAAACGGGACTGATCAGCGAGGAGAGGTTTACGCATATCATGAGAAAGAAGGACAGGGTAGGGAAGGAGATAAAACGGCTTAAAGACACAGGGCTTGAGAAGGCCCTCAGGCGTCCCGGCACCTCATATGGCGATATTATGAAACAAGATGACATGCCCCGCTTATCGACGGAAGAGGCTAAAGAGGTTGAGATTGAAATAAAATATGAGGGCTTTATAAAAAGACAGATAAATGAGGTTTCCCGGTTTAATAAGATCGAAAAAATAAAGATACCGCCTGATATAGAGTATAAAGATATACATAGCCTATCCAACGAGATAAAAGAAAAACTCTCGAAGCTTAAGCCTGTAAATCTCGGCCAGGCATCCAGAATATCCGGTGTTACCCCTGCAGCGATATCGATATTGATGGTGTATTTGAAGAGCAAAAAAGACTGTTTTAGCGTATAGCGTATAGCGGTTAGCGTATAGGAAAAATTAAAACTATAGTAACAGGCCAGTGTTATAAGAAGCTCGACGAGACTCGTCATTGCGAGCCCCGAAGGGGCGAAGCAATCTAAAGCTTTAGATTGCTTCGTCGCCCGACGATAAATATATTGGCTCCTCGCAATGACGGATATACTTTCTTC
>JAUYDB010000307.1 GCA_030691985.1 Candidatus Omnitrophota bacterium
CGTATATCGATGAGAAGAACCTGGGCAGGATAAAATACGGGCAGAAGGCGCATATAGGGGTGGACGCGTATCCCAATAAGAAGTATGACGGCTGGATATCTTTCATATCCCAGCAGACAGAATTCACGCCTAAATATATCCAGACCACGGAAGAGCGGGTGAAGTATGTCTACAGGATAAAGGTAAAGGCCGACAACAGGAGTTTAGAGCTTAAGCCGGGCATGCCGGCAGACGCTTATATTATATTCGAATAATGCCTACTACGATAAAGACGACAAATCTCACAAGGAAGTTTGGTTCACTTACCGCAGTAAATAATCTTACAATAGACATAGCGGAAGGCGAGATATTCGGCCTGGTCGGCCCGGACGGAGCGGGCAAGACCACCACGATGCGGCTTTTGACAGGTATCCTCGATCCCACATCGGGCGAGGGCTGGGTCTATGATAAAAACATAATAAAAGAAGCCGAGTCCTTAAAAGAAAATATCGCCTACATGTCCCAGCGCTTCGGCCTTTACGAGGAGCTCACCGTTTTGGAAAATATAAATTTTTACGCCGATATTTACGGCATCGCCAAAGAAAAGCGCTCTGAGACGATCGACCGCCTGCTCGGCTTCTCCGGCCTTCTGCCTTTTAAACACCGCCCGGCCGGCAAGCTCTCCGGCGGGATGAAGCAAAAATTAGGCCTATCCTGCGCCCTTGTCCACACCCCCCGCGTTCTTTTTCTCGATGAGCCCACAAACGGCGTTGATCCGGTATCGAGAAGAGATTTCTGGAACATACTTTATGACCTTTTAAAGGAAAAAGTCACCATATTCTGCTCCACCTGCTATCTTGACGAGGCCGAGCGGTGCCGCAGGGTAGGCATGATGCATGAAGGCAAGCTTTTACGCTGTGATTCCCCCGATAACATAAAGAAAGAGCGCGGCGCCAAGACCCTGGAAGAGGCTTTCGTCGCCATCATTAAAGAACATGAAAGCGACAAGCCCCGGTGATATTGCCGTAAGCGTCCAGGACCTTGAAAAAAAATTCGGTAATTTTACCGCTGTCAACAGGATTAATTTCGAAGTCAAGCGGGGTGAAATTTTCGGTTTTCTCGGCCCTAACGGCGCCGGAAAATCCACTACCATCCGCATGCTCTGCGGCATTATTTCCCCCACCTCGGGGAGCGGACAGGTGGATGGTTATGATATTACAAAAGAGCAGGATAAGATCAAAGAACATATAGGCTATATGTCCCAGAAATTCTCTCTTTATAATGATTTGACCGTAGGGGAGAATATCGATTTTTACAGCGGCATATACAATATCCCGCGGGAAGAGAGAAAATCTCGTTTTGAGGAAACCGTCCGCACCGCGGGGCTGGAGGGCATGACGTCGAACCTGACCGTTACGCTGGCCGGCGGCTGGAAACAGCGCCTGGCGCTTGGGTGCGCGCTCCTGCATAAGCCGAGGGTCATATTTCTCGACGAACCGACATCGGGCGTTGACCCGATAACGCGCGCGAATTTTTGGGGTATCATCAAGCAGTTGGCTTCCAAGGGAGTGACCGTCTTTGTCACCACCCATTATATGGATGAGGCGGAAAACTGCAACCGCATGGTTTTGATCTATCACGGCACAATCATCGCCATGGGCACACCGGGAGAGATGAAGACCAGTTGTATGAAGAATGACGTGCTTGAGATCACTGTGCCCGATTCGCAGGACTGGTTGAAAAGAATAACCGAAATCGAAGGCGTCAAGGAGGCGGCGCTGTTCGGAGCGGCGATCCATGCCGTTGTCTACGACAGTTCCAAAACGGTACCGGCGATAAAGAAGGCCTTGCGGACAGAGAAAGCGGGCGATTTCACCGTTAATAAAATCGTTCCTTCATTAGAGGATGTATTCGTTTCCCAGATCGAGAATTATGACAGGGAGCATAAACCTGAATGAGATATGGGGGGTAAGTAAAAAGTCAAAAGTAAAAAGGTAAAACGTTGAAAAACCGTCATTCAGACTGTGTCATAATGCCTTCTTTCGTCATTGCGAGGAGCATTTCTATTGACTCATGGCGACGAAGCAATCCCGAAGGTTGCGAGGATGTGAAGCATCCGAAGCAATCTATTTAGATTGCTTCACCCCTTCGGGGTTCGCA
>JAUYDB010000020.1 GCA_030691985.1 Candidatus Omnitrophota bacterium
AAACCGAGCGCGATGCCAAGCGCGCCTAATAAGATAGATGAGCCGACGTGGCCCACGCCGGAAACGAGAGTGACGAATGCGAGTTTAAGGTTTGACCATTTTCTGGCCTTACCTATCACCGCAAACGGCATCCAGTGGTCCGGAGCCAGCGAGTGTAAAAATGCTATTGATAATGTCGACATCATCAGCACTACATATCCTTTATTCATATGAACCCCCTCTGATTCGGTGTTATAAATATTTTATATCGTCCCAACCTACGCTACCATTCTTACCACCACAACCTACGAGGTTTGCTGAAGATAACGGCCTGTTAACCTCCGTAACCTACGAGGTTACGGAAATATTCACCGGCCATGTAAGAACTGCGAACATACGGGCCGCTTTCAATATGCAGGAATCCCATGGCTAGCCCCATCTCTTTATAGCGGGAAAATTGCCCGGGCGCAACATATTCTTTCACAGGGTAATGTCTTTTACTTGGCGCAAGATATTGGCCTATGCTTAAAAAGTCGCATTCTATCGCGCGAAGGTCTTCCATCACCGCGAGGACCTCGGCCTCTTCTTCTCCCATGCCGAGCATAATGCCGGATTTTGTCTTAAGTTGGGGCGCAGTCTTCTTTATTGTGCCGAGCACGTCGAGCGATCGGCCATAATCCGAGCCCTGACGCGCCGACCGGTAGAGCGATGGGACGGTCTCCACATTATGCGCGATGATGTCAGGCTTTGCCTCGGCAACAGCTTTAAGCGAATCAGGGAAAAGATTAAAATCGGGGATAAGGATCTCGATCGTAACGCGCGGAGTATTTTGACGTATTTGCAAAACCGTGTCTGCGAATATCCCCGCTCCGCCATCGGCAAGATCATCTCTGGTGACGCTGGTTATCACCACATGTTTGAGCGAGAGCCTCCCTACCGCCCTGGCGATCCTTCGGGGCTCTTCCGGATCGGGCGGCGATGGCTTTCCTTTAACTATGTTGCAGAAACTGCAGGAGCGCGTGCAAGTTCTCCCCAGGATCAGGAATGTCGCTTGCGCGAGGGAAAAACATTCTCCTATATTCGGACAGGACGCCTGCTCACAGACGGTCTCAAGCTTCATCTCCCTCAAGAGGCGTTTTGTTTCGGCGCATTCGCCGAGGTGGATCTTCTTATTGAGCCATGGCGGCTTCATATTGATTTTGTCCCTCATTTTCCCTCCGTCATTCTAAGAATGACTCTCTCCTCTCATTGCTGTCCAAGTTAGTTTCATTGTCATTCCCGCGAACAGACTGTGTCAAAACAGCCATTTTCGTCATTGCGAGGAGGCACGAAGTGCCGACGAAGCAATCTCTAAAATGGGCTCGCAACAGGCTCCGCAATGTTTTTAGATTGCTTCGTCAGCATATAAGCTAACTACAGCTTCCTCGCAATGACGAAAATGCTAATTGTGACACAATCTCAATGACGGGTGAAGCAAACGCCCGACGAGAAAAATTCAGGCTCCTCGCAATGACGGACAAAGCAATTTCACCTCGGCTCTTACAATGACGGTGTTTTTGTACTTTTGACACAGTCTGGAAAGCGGGAATCTATTGTATGGATCCCCGCTTGCGCGGGGATGACAAAGCTCGCTAACCTGGTTAGATTATGTTTCTATAAATCGAGCGCCGAATTCCCTGGCAACCGCGTCTATGAGCCTTTGCTCCAGCACATCTTTACCCGGGAGATCTTTCAATTCTTCGGCAAGCGTAGTAACTCCTGACGAAATATCCCGAGGTAAGGATCTTACATACCGGCGCATAAATTTCCAGTCAATGCTTAGAGGAATCGAACCATGTTGAAATACAACGCGCCTCTTCCGTTTCTGGGCATTGCCGCCGATCTTCCTGCCATTGATAATAATATCGTACTTTTCACGCGAGGCGCTGCAGAGCTCGTGCGGCGCGCATCTATCTTTAAAATCTTCCGCCTCGAGCGCAAAGGAAGCTTTGAGGCCCAGAGACCTATAAAAAGATATGAGAAAAGCGCAAATCTTCCGGTAAGAGACGAAGACGTTATCCGGCTCTCCTATATCGGTTTTATCACAGACAAGGCTATAGGTTATCTCATCATTATGAAAAAGAAGGCCGCCGCCGGTCATCCTCTTCGCGATCTGAATGCCATCGGCGCCGCATCGGGCCATATCGATTTCATTCTCAGGCGACTGTGAAACGCCGTATGTAAACGATGGGGTATCCCACCCATATACGCGAAATATCGGAATACCGTCGATCATATATTGATGGAAGATCTTTTCGTCGAGCGCCATATTATGTGCCGCGCTCCCGGGACGTGAACGGATGAGCCTGAATCTCTTCATGGTAATTTCTGTTAAGCCCGCCAACGCAGATTTGGTTCGCGGGCGGCCTTCGTCTCATCAAGACGTTTTACGAGCATGGTAATAGGGGCCCGGCGAACCGCGTCAGGATTCGTCTTAGACAGTTTAGCGGCCTCTATCATCGCGTCGATAAAAGAGTCTATCGTCTCCTTGCTCTCGGTCTCCGTCGGCTCGATCATCATCGCTTCTTTGACGATCATCGGAAAATATATCGTCATCGGATGGAATCCCTTATCGATAAGATATTTAGCGATATCCAGGGCGTGCACTCCATTCTCCGTCTGGCGGCTCGCGGATATGACGCACTCATGCATGCAGATCTTATCGTAAGGCGCCTCATAATATCCTTTTAGGCGCGCGAGACAATAGTTGGCGCTAAGAACGGCGTTTTCGCTTGCCTCGATAAGCCCTGACCTGCCGAGCGCCAGGATATAGGCATATGCCTTCAAGATGACAGCAAAGTTTCCGTAGAATGGCGCGATGTAACCGATCGATTTATGCTTATGGTAATCGAGAAAGAATGTTCCGTCGGCGCGGCGCGTAATCCGCGGCACAGGAAGATACTCCGCCAGCTTTTCCGATACTCCGACCGGGCCGGCCCCGGGGCCGCCGCCGCCGTGCGGGGTGGCGAAAGTCTTATGCAGATTAAGATGTATAACATCAAAACCGATATCTCCCGGGCGGCATAACCCGAGAATAGCGTTAAGATTGGCCCCATCGTAATACATCAGGGCGCCATGGGAGTGAGCGAGATCGGCTATCTCTTTTATCTTAGGATTAAAGAGTCCCAATGTGTCCGGACAGGTAAGCATTACCGCCGCGGTCTGGTCACTTAAGGCTTTTTTATACGCGTCCATGTCAAGACAGCCGAATTTATCCGTCGGAATAACTACCA
>JAUYDB010000071.1 GCA_030691985.1 Candidatus Omnitrophota bacterium
CCCTTAATAGGAAATTACGGGGTGGCAGATAAATTTTATGAATCCTCCAGGTGCTGGATTGCGGGACTTGTCATAAAAGAAAATTCACGGATATACTCGAACTGGCAGGCTCAAGGTTCATTTGACCAATTTCTTAAGAAAGAAGGGGTCTCTGCCATAAGCGGTGTGGACACAAGGACGCTCGCCGTATATATCCGTGACAAAGGCGAGATGTTCGGGATAATCGCGCCGGCGGATTCCGGCCCGAAAGAAGAACTGCTCAAAAAAATAAAAGCTTATAAAAAAGAAAAGAAACCGGGTTTTATACGTGAGACCTCCGTGATTAGGCCTACGGTAATAAGCCGGGCCGCATCCGGCGGAGCGAGCATAGGGGTTTTGGACCTCGGCATTTTAAACAGTTTCCTTAGGCAGTTGACAGCTCTTGGCTGCGGGATAACGCTGTTGCCTTATACTGTTTCCGCGGAGGAGGCCCTTGCGATGAAATTTGACGGCATGGTAATCTCGAACGGGCCCGAGGATGACGCGGCCATGCCGGAGATAGTAAAGACGGCAAAAGATCTGCTCGGGAAGATCCCGATCCTCGGGATTTCGACAGGCCACGAAATCATAGGGCTCGCCCTCGGGGCCAGGCTCAAAAAAATGAAGATCGGCCATCACGGCGTAAACTATCCTGTAAAAGCCCCGGATTCTTACAAAGGCGAGATCACAGTCCAAAACCATTCATTCATCATAGATGACCAATCGCTAAAGGGTAAAAAATCTGTTTCGGTAACCATGCGTAACATAAACGATAATTCTATCGAGGAGATGCGGTCCGCGCCGCTTAAGTTTATCTCAACGCAATATTATCCGTCCAGCCCGGGTTTCGACGAAACAAACGAGATATTCATGAGATTCCTGAAGATGATTCCGCGCAAAAAAATATTGAAACGGAAAAACAGGAGTCGCGCGGATAATGAGGTGCAATATGCCAAAACGTAAAGACCTGCATAAGATACTGATGATAGGCTCCGGGCCCATAGTAATAGGGCAGGGGTGCGAATTCGATTATTCCGGCTCTCAAGCCTGCAAGGCGCTGAAAGAAGAGGGATACTTCATAATACTCGTAAATTCAAATCCCGCGACCATCATGACCGATCCGGACATGGCGGATGTTACGTACATCGAACCCCTGACGGTCGAGACCGTTACCCAGATAATAAAAAAAGAAAGGCCGGACGCCATCCTTCCGACTCTCGGCGGACAGACCGGGCTTAATCTCGCATTCTTCCTGATGAAGGAGGGTATATTAAAAAAATATGGCGTTGAATCAATAGGGGCAAGCGTCGATGCCATATCAAGAGCTGAGGACAGGGAATTATTCAAGAAGTCCATGTTAGAGATAGGAGTCGACGTCCCAAAAAGCGGAATAGCCAGGAGCGTTGAAGAGGGCATGAGGATCGGCCTATCCATAGGTTTCCCGCTGATACTCAGGCCCGCCTATACGCTCGGCGGAAGCGGCGGGTCCACCGCATATAATAAAGAGGAGCTTGAGGCAGCTCTCGCAAATGGGCTCGAGATAAGCCCTGTGCGTCAGATACTGGTAGAGCGGTCGGTTTTGGGATGGAAAGAGATAGAATTCGAGGTTATGAGAGATTGTGTCGATAACGT
>JAUYDB010000201.1 GCA_030691985.1 Candidatus Omnitrophota bacterium
CGCCTGACCCGGTCTCTCGCGCGCGGCTCGGGCCCCGCCGCGATGTTTGTGTCTGTCATGTCTTCGCTGTCGAAGAGTTCGCCGGACTCTAGGAAGGCCCTGTGAAGCTCTCCCCAATTCAGAAGGTCTTGATATTTAATGAATAGATGCCTGAGATCGCCGGATTGCCTGTGATACCATGACGCCCGTTCTTTCGCTTCGGGGTTATTCTTGACCCATTTGTCCCTGAAAACTCTCGGGTCCTCGGAAATGCTCAGGCTATCGAGAAGCTCCAGCCGTTTCCTCTCCCATTTCTCGATCTCGCTCTTTTCGTGATTTAGTATTTCGACAGACGCCTTCAAGTCTTCAGCCGATATTTCGGCCGCCGCTTCCTCGAGCTTATCCTGATCGTAATAGAACTTTTCGTCGATCCAAATAACAGGCAGGCCGTTCCACTTCCACAAGCCCAGCTTCGCGAATTGGCCCCTGAAAGCAAACAGGTCCGGATCGGCCACGATGAGGATATCCTGCCAGACGGTCTTGCCGCCATGGTCGATTCGGACCCTATCGCGCCTCGTCCTGAAATATTTCGTAATCTCAACAGTCCCCAAACTATCGATGTCGATTGACGTTATTTCATTGTATTTTCTTCCCGTAACCCTGCAGAGGATAGTCTTTGCTATGTGATTATCGACCGCCTTCTCGCGGAGGCGTTCATAGCCATCCCTGAATATCTCCTTGAATTTTTCCTGGGGTAATCGTAATTTCGGCGCAAGGTTCTGATAGTCCGAGGCGTAAGCGACGTCATTAAACAGAAAGGCCCCTATAAGAGATCCTATAAGGGCCTTCTTTATTGAACAAATTATTATATTTTTTGATTGATATAACCGGTACACGCTAATTACTTCATTTCTGCCAAGCTGATTGGTTACACATATGGATAAGATTATACCATATGGTTTTGTTAATTCAATAGAAAGTTACCTGACTTTTTTTTGCTTAACACCAAAAGGGGTCAGACCCCTAAGGCCTAAAAGGGGTCTGACCCCTTTTTATTTTTCGTCAAATATCACTTCTTGGGAATTAGGATTTGTAAATACGCGGGACGCGGTTGGAGATTTGCGAGACAAATTCGTAGGCGATAGTTCCGGCAAGGCGCGCGAGCTTCTCCGCGCGGATCTCTTCCCTTCCCTGCCTTCCGATCAGGACGACCTCGTCGCCCACCCGGATCCTCTTGATATGACCGACATCAATCATTACCTGGTCCATCGTGACCTTTCCGACGACGGGCGCGCGACGCCCTTTAACAAGGACATCTGCCTTGTTCGAGAGATTGCGCGCGTAACCATCGGCATACCCGATGGGCAGGGTCGCGATCTTCGTGGGTTTCTGGGTAATATATGTCCTACCGTAACTTATCGAACGGCCCGCAGGGGTGTCTTTAAGGTAGACTATCCTGGTTTTTAGCGAGAGGGCGGGTTTTAATTTTATAAGTTTCGGGAACGTGTATTTCGGATACATGCCGAATATTATGAGGCCGGGCCTGACAAGGTTGAGGTGCGAACGTTTGATGTCGACGGTAGCT
>JAUYDB010000199.1 GCA_030691985.1 Candidatus Omnitrophota bacterium
GGTTTAAACCTCGCCTACATTGGCCGAAGCCCTACAAAATCGCAAAGCGATTTTATAGGACAGTCCTGTAAAATGCCTGCCCGCCTTCGGCGGGCGAGCATTTTATAGGGCAACCTCAATAAACGCTGCCGTCCTCCGCCACCGTAAACGATACCTCTTTCTCGAGCTTTTTATCCTCGTTGTATATCTTCCCGTAATCAAGGGTTATATGCGCATCGTATCTTCCGGGAGACGGGTTCTCGTTCTTCCATTTTACCGCGTAATTCAATTTACTTCCCGGATACACCGGAAAACCCCTCTCGATATTTGTCACGTATTTCCGTCCGTCTTCTCCGGTTATAACTATGTCTCCCGTAGGCCTTATGTGCGTATTCCCCTGATTTTCAAGATCGAAACTGAATATAACGCCTTTATCGGTTTTATTTACTTTTATATTGTCTAAATTGCAGGCCAAAGTTATCGTGCCTTCGACACTTGCGTAAATGGAAACGCCGAATCTCGATGTTATCTCGAATGCACCTTCCGTCGGGACGGCTGAGGCGAAAAATATCATCGCAATAAGTTCGCCCTCATAGCCCCGAGGCGGCGAAATCGCGTATTCGACCTTTTTTACCCCCTGTGGCTCGATGTCGAACTCCATCGGTTTTATCGTAAGCCACTTCTCTAACGGGATGCCGCTCACGCCTGTTCGCAATTTAAGCCAGTCCTCCGGCTCGACCGTTACGCGAAGCGTCTCGTTTTCGCTATTCACCACCGTAAAAACGCCCTTCGTAACTCTATTCGCGGGCACTGTTATTTCCGTAATAGTAGGGCTTACTCCGACGCCGGCGTAAACCTCGCCGGCTATCAGAAAAGCCGATAGTATGACGAAAATAACACCAAGCTTTTTTAACATTAACTTCATCGGACACACCTCGCCTTTACGATACGCACACCCATGGCCTCCCCCGCCAGACACCTCTCTGACGGGGTTTACCAATCAATAAGCCCGTATCTGCGGATTCCACTTTGTCCACAGTAGG
>JAUYDB010000233.1 GCA_030691985.1 Candidatus Omnitrophota bacterium
TACAGTCGACGTCATACTGGAACACGCCACATATTTTTAAATTCAACTAAAATCCGGCAGGCCGTTTTTTTATTAAGGATATTTTCGGCCAATGACTGACCTAGCTTACGGGCGTCTTTTTTACTGCCCTCGATCCCGGCCAATTCCCCGTCTTTACCGTCTAAGGAAAATATCCCTGCCTTTATATCTATCCGATCCCCGGTTATCGCCGCATACACTCCTATGGGCACCTGGCAGCCGCCCTCTAAACCGGCGAGCGCGGCCCTTTCCGCATCGATAGCCAGATGGCTATCGGCATCGTCAAGGACCTTGACCAGTTTTTCGATTTCCTCCGCGCCGTCGCGGATTTCAATACCGACGGCGCCCTGCCCCGCCTGAGGCATGATCTCTTCTATCGGTATCACAGATAAACTCAATTTTAAACCAAGGCGTTTTATCCCCGCATAGGCAAGCATTATCGCGTCATACGACCCGTTTTTTAATTTTGCAACGCGCGTATCCACATTGCCGCGCAAATCCGATATATTCAGGTCGTCCCTCAAATGTAAAAGCTGAACCCGCCGCCGCAGGCTGCTCGTTCCCACTCTAGATCCTCTTGGCAGCGTGGCTATGGTAAAGGCTTGTTCGGAGACCAGCGCTTCTCTCGGGTCTTCTCTCTCCGGCACGGCCGCTATCTTCAGGCCTTCCGGCAAGTCTGTGGGCAGGTCCTTGATGCTATGCACCGCAAGATCGATACGCCGCGCCAATAACGCGTCTTCAATCTCCTTCGTGAATAACCCTTTATCCCCGATCCTGCTTAAAGCCACATCCTTGATCTTATCCCCCGCAGTCTTTATGGTTTCGATCTCAACGTCAAGCGCCGGATAAAATTTCTTAAGAACGCCGCGCACATATTGCGCCTGAACCATGGCCAGTTTGCTTGAACGCGATCCTATAATTAGATGCCTGTTTTTCATATAAAAACCCGTCATTGCGAGAAGGATGTTGTAAGACTATTTTCCGACGAAGCAATCCCGTTTTTGAGATTGCTTCGTCGCCATGAGTCAATAGAAATGCTCCTCGCAATGACGAAAAATGGTATTATGACACAGTCTGAATGACGGGCTTGCATTAGCTATTCTTCTGTGACCGGGATGTTATAGTTTATGCGGTCTTTTCATTCTTCATCTTCTCGTTTACCATCCAGTTCATAAAATTGTCCGCTGAAGCCCTGATGATCTCGAAGCAGTTGTCCAATTCCCCTCTTCTGAACCTTATGTTTTCATTAACGATCTTTTCCAAATCATCTATATTGTAAAGGTATACATTATCCATCCTGTTCGTCTCCTCGTCTACATTGCGCGGCACCGCAAGATCGATAATGAAAAGCGGGCGCTCTTTTCTCTTCGGCATAAGAGACGCCATGTCATCTTTGCGAATGACGCTCTGAGGAGCGCCGGTAGATACGATAACTATGTCGACGTCCGCCAATCTGTCCAAAAAAGCCTCAAACGCCACGGCGGTGGCCGCGAAGGCTGCCGCCAGGCCCTGCGCCTTTTCCGGCGTACGGTTGGCCACCAGGATGGATTTGACGCCGTTCTTACTTAAATATAGAAGCAGTTTTTCGCCGATAGCGCCTGCGCCGATGATGAGCGCCGTCTTATCGTCCAACCTGCCCAATATTTTTTCTGCCAGCCTCACCGCCACAGAACTTACGGAAACGGCCCCCCGGCCGATCAACGTCCTGGTCCTTACCTTCTTGGCGGTGTTAAGCGCTTTTTCAAATAACCTGTTTAATGCCTTGCCTGTGGCAAAGCTTTCACGCGCGTCCTTATAAGCCTTCTTCACCTGGCCCGATATTTCCATCTCCCCCACAACCATTGAATCAAGGCCTGCCGCAACGCCGAAGAGATGCTCCACCGCCTCTCTGTCCCTGCGGACATATATCCTGTCCTCATATTCCGAAAGGTTGACATTATGATATCGGCTTAAGAAACTCTTTATGCCGGAGACATAATCTTTATTCCGATCATAAACCGCGTATATCTCGACGCGGTTGCAGGTGGATAAGATCAGGCTCTCTTTCAAAAAGAGGGTTTCTTTCAGCAGGCGGTTTGCCTCAATAGCCCCGTTCGCGGAAAAAGAGAGCTTCTCTCTTATCTCGACCGGCGCCGTTTTATGATTAATGCCGATAACCGCCAAATCCATTTATATCACTCCTGATAGAGAGCGTTGAAATACGCGGATTCTCACGGATTTTTTACGGATTAACACGGATAAAAAGCGCCGTTTAAGCACGGAATCCGTGTACATCCGTATTAAAATTCGGTTTTTCAACAGTCTAGTACATTGTTAAATTAGTTTCTGATATGAAATCCCTTCTCCCCTTTGGGGAGAAGGTTAGGATGAGGGGTAAATGTTACTCGATCTTTTCCCCCTCACCCTATCCCTCTCCCCCATG
>JAUYDB010000278.1 GCA_030691985.1 Candidatus Omnitrophota bacterium
GATGGCTGCTGTCAAGGTTGTCTTACCGTGATCGATGTGGCCGATCGTGCCTATATTTACGTGCGGCTTGGACCTTACAAACTGTTCCTTTGCCATTTGTGACCCCCTTTATTTGGCTCTGCTTCCCTTCCTTACACGTCCGCTCAACTCGATTATCTTTTCCGATAAATTCTTTGGCACTTCCTGGTAAAAGGAAGGCTCCATCGTATATGACGCCCTACCCTGCGTAAGACTTCTCACGGTAGTCGCGTATCCGAACATTTCATTCAAGGGGGCTAATCCCCTGATAATTTTAAGGTTTCCTTTATCCATTATCGATTCTATCTTTACCCTGCGCGAACTTAAATCTCCTATGACTTCGCCCATGTAATTTTCGGGTGTCGTGACCTCCAGATTCATGATCGGTTCAAGGAGTATCGATGAACCGTTCTTCATGCCTTCGTTAAACGCTATCGAGCCCGCCATCTGAAACGCTATATCGGAAGAATCCACTTCGTGGAACGAACCGTCTACCAGCTTCACTTCTACGTCTGTAACCGGATAGCCGGCCAGATATCCGTTTTGCGCGGCGTCAATAACACCGTCTTTCACAGATGGTATGTACTCTCTTGGAATAGCGCCGCCGATTATCTTGCTCTCGAACAAAATACCGCTTCCTTTTTTTTGCGCAGGCCCAACTTCCAGAACTACGTGTCCATATTGCCCCCTGCCGCCTGACTGCTGAATAAACTTACCCACCACCCTGGCCTGTCTGGTGATCGTCTCTTTATAAGCAACCTGCGGCTTATCAACATTTGCGCCGACATTGAACTCTCTAAGCATCCTGTCCACTATAATTTCGAGATGCAGCTCGCCCATACCGCTGATTATGGTCTGGCCGGTCTCCTTGTTATATGTCACTTTGAACGTCGGGTCCTCTTCTGACAGTTTATTTAATGCCATCCCGAGCCTTTCCTGGTCGGCCTTTGTCTTAGGCTCAATCGCCATCGATATTACCGGTTCGGGAAAGTGCATCGACTCGAGAATTATCGGGTTATCTTCCTCGCAAATAGTATCGCCTGTTGTAGTATTTTTCAACCCGACAACCGCCACGATATCTCCCGCCAGCGCCGTATCAATAATCTCCTGCTTATTGGCATGCATCCTCAATATCTTGCTTATCCGCTCATCGGAGTCCTTGCGGGAATTATAAACAGATTTCCCCGCGGAAATAGACCCGGAATAAACACGCATATACGCGAGTTTACCGACGAACGGATCCGTCTTTATCTTGAACACCAGGCCGCAGAACTTATCATCCGCCGATGCCTGCCTCAGAACCTCCTCGCCTGTCTCAGGGTTCGTCCCTTTAATAGGCGGGATGTCGACAGGAGACGGGAGATAATCGGTAATGGCGTCAAGGAGCGGCTCGACACCCTTGTTCTTAGCGGAGGCGCCGCAAAGGACCGGAATTATCTTTCCTTCTATCGTCGCCTTCCTTATAAACTCACGCACCTGATTAGGGTATATCCCCTTTTCATGGATGTAATGTTCCATAACTGTCTCGTCAACCTCGCCAAGTTTTTCGATAAGGTCGTGCCTGCCCTGGCTCGCTTTTCTTTTATAATCGGCCGGGATATCCGTAACTTCAAACCCTTGAGGCCCGTCGCCGCCCTTATATATTATCGCTTTCATCGTCACCAGGTCTATTACGCCTAAAAACGTGTCCTCGGCGCCAATTGGTATCTGCAAAGGAAGCGGATTAGCATATAAGCGCGATTTCATCTCTTCCAGGACCTTGGAAAAATTCGCGCCGGTCCTGTCCATCTTATTAACGAAAGCTACTCTCGGCACTTTGTACCTATCAGCCTGGCGCCATACGGTCTCTGACTGCGGCTGCACTCCCCCGACCGCGCATAAGACAACGACTGCTCCGTCGAGAACCTTCAACGACCGCTCGACTTCTACGGTAAAATCGACGTGGCCGGGCGTGTCGATTATATTTATATTCCTGTCTTTCCAGAAACAAGTCGTGGCCGCGCTCGTTATGGTTATTCCCCGCTCCTGCTCCTGCACCATCCAGTCCATGACCGCCGTGCCTTCGTCCACCGTGCCAATCTTGTATACCTTGCCGGTAAAAAACAGTATACGCTCAGTCGTTGTGGTCTTACCCGCGTCGATATGGGCAATTATGCCGATGTTCCTGATATTTTGTAACCGCGATTCTTTTTCCATTTTTATTCTATCGATTATCGTTGCCTGGCTCATCTATGCTATACGCTATCCGCTAAACGCTATACGCTAAAAAGCATCGAGCTACTGCCGATATATGCTACCATCTATAGTGCGCGAAGGCCTTATTCGCCTCCGCCATTTTATGCGTATCTTCCCTTTTCTTTACAGCCGATCCCTGGCCGTTGTACGCATCCAGCATCTCATCGGCGAGTTTGATCTCCATCGGTTTTCCCTTCTTGACTCTAGCGAAATTTCTTATCCATCTCATACCTATAGAGATACCCCGTTCGGACCTGACCTCAACGGGCACCTGATAAGTCGCCCCGCCGATCCTTCTTGGTTTTATCTCCAGGAGCGGCCTGACGTTATCGAGCGCCTTTTGAAATGCTTCCAGAGGCGGTTTTTTGGTTTTCTCGCCAAGGATATCAAAACACTTGTACACTATTCTCTCGGCTTTTGACTTTTTGCCTTGAGTCATTATTATATTAATAAATCGCGATACCGCGGCGCTCTTATATTTAGGATCAGGAATCACCTGTCTCTTTTCTGCTCTTCTTCGTCTCATTGTCACCTCGTTATAGCATCGCTTAGCATATAGCGTTTAGCGGATAGCGTATAGTTTTTATTTTTTCTATACGCTAAACGCTATCCGCTATACGCTAATCTTGTGATTTTCGACTACGCCTTGGCTTTCGGCGCCGCCTTTCCTTTCGGCCGCTTCGCGCCGTACTTGGAGCGCGATTTTTTCCTATCGACAACGCCGGCCGTATCCAGAATGCCCCTTACAATATGATACCTGACTCCCGGAAGGTCCTTGACCCTGCCGCCTCTTACCAAAACTATCGAATGCTCCTGTAGATTGTGACCGACACCCGGAATGTATGAAGTTACCTCTATGGAATTCGTCAGCCTGACCCTTGCCACTTTTCTCAATGCGGAATTCGGTTTTTTGGGCGTTTGGGTCTTAACCTGCAGGCACACACCCCTTCTTTGCGGACAACTTTTTAGCGCCGGAGACTTGCTCCTGTTTTTAAAACTTTTCCTCCCTAATCTTATCAGCTGATTTATTGTGGGCATAGTCCTCGTCTCTGTAGATAGTAGCCAGAGCACAGAAACCAGATTGACTTTTTACTGGTTACTGGTTACTGGTTTCTCAACCTCTGCATCTTTCTCTTTTTCATCCTCCGCAACGTTCTTCACCATGGCTATATTCCTGTGCTCGCTGAAACCTGTTCCCGCAGGGATCAGATGGCCCATTATGATGTTCTCTTTAAGCCCCTTAAGATAGTCTACTTTGCCGGCTGCCGCCGCTTCCGTAAGAACACGCGTCGTCTCCTGGAAGCTCGCCGCGGATATGAAACTCTCTGTATTAAGGGACGCTTTTGTTATGCCGAGCAGAATTGGTATGGCGCTTGCAGGTTTTCCCTTCTTCTTCACCACTCTCTTATTCTCCTCAAGATACACGATCTTGTCGACCTGCTGTCCCATTAGAAAAGAGGTGTCCCCGGGGTCTTCTATCTTCATCTTCCTCAGCATCTGCCGCACAATGACCTCTATATGTTTATCATTGATAGTTACACCCTGCAGCCTGTAAACCTCCTGGACTTCATTTACCAAATATTCCTGGAGTTTCTTGTCGCCCGATACCCGCAATATGTCCTGAAGCACCACCGGCCCGTCGATCAATTGCTGCCCGGAATAGACCTTGTCGCCTTTGTAAACGTTGAGGTGCTTGCCGTGCGGAATAACGTACTCTTTTTTCATACCGGTCTCTGATTTTACAATAACTCTTTTCAGCCCCTTTTTCGATTCTCCAAACTCAAATATACCGTCAATTTCGCTTATGATAGCCGGGTCCTTGGGCCGCCTTGCCTCAAAAAGCTCAGCGACTCTCGGCAGGCCGCCGGTTATATCTTTGGTCTTCGTTGTAACTCTCGGTGTTTTGGCCAAAATCTCTCCGGCAGAAATCTGTTTTCCGTCATTAACCACTATATGGGCGCCTGCCGGTATCGGATATACCGCCAATACTTCATCGTCTTTATTAAGAATCACGACCTCGGGATGATAGTCACCTTTATGTTCGACTATAACGCGGTATTTCAACTTGGTCGCGGGATCAATCTCCTCTTTCATCGTGATGCCTTCCTTAATATCATCGAACTTCGTCTTACCGGAGACTTCCGTCAATATCGGGACCGTATAAGGGTCCCATGTGACGAATATCGCGCCTACATCAACGGTTTTACCGTCTTCGACCCTTATGGCTGCGCCGTGCGGAACCGTATGCCTCTCGAGCTCACGGCCCTGAGAGTCGTTTACGCTTATCTGGCCGTTCCTGTTCAGAACGATGACCTCGCCTTCCTTCTTTGTGGCGACAACTTTCAGATTATGATACTTTATGATACCTTTGTATCTTGATTCATTATAAGATTGCTCTACTATCCTGGAAGCGGTACCGCCGATATGGAAGGTTCTCATCGTAAGCTGCGTTCCCGGCTCTCCAATGGACTGCGCCGCTATTATCCCGACTGCTTCGCCGACCTCAACCATCCTGCCCGTCGCGAGATTCCTTCCGTAGCACCTGGCGCATACGCCATGCTTCGCCTCGCAGGTCAGGACACTGCGTATCTTTATCTTCTCTATACCTGCCTCTTCGATAAGCTTTGCCTTCTCTTCCGTTATCTCGCTGCCGGCCTCTACAAGGACCGTATCCGTTATGACATCCGCTATATTATCAAGAGCAACCCTTCCTATTATCCTTTCCGAAAGCTTTACAACGACCTCGTCGCCTTCAATTATGGCGCCTATCAATATGCCGTTCAGCGTATTGCAGTCGTCTATGGTTATGATCACGTCCTGCGCGACGTCAACGAGCCTCCTTGTGAGATACCCTGAATCCGCGGTTTTCAGCGCCGTATCGGCAAGGCCTTTTCTGGCGCCGTGCGTCGATATGAAATACTCGAGCACCGTTAAGCCCTCTCTAAAGTTCGCGGTGATCGGGGTCTCTATAATCTCTCCGGAAGGCTTTGCCATTAACCCTCTCATGCCGGCAAGCTGTCTGATCTGAAGTTTAGAGCCGCGCGCTCCGGAATCGGCCATCATAAACATAGGATTGAATGAGTCGAGTTCCTGAAATATCAGGTCTGATACGTCTTCAGTAGTATGTGTCCATAAATCTATTATCTTGTTATAGCGCTCGCGGTCGGTTATAAGCCCTTTTTTATACTGATCTTCTATGCGATTCACATCACCCCTTGTCTTCGCCAGGTACTCATCCTTCTTCTTTGGTATCTGCAGGTCGTTTATGGAAATGGATATCCCCGCCTTAGTCGCTTCCTCAAAACCCGTGCGTTTTAGATCGTCCAGAAGTTTTATTACGGCCTGGTGCCCTTTATACTTATAACACATAGCAATTGTCTTGCTGAGTTTTGATTTACTCATCGTTTCATTCACAAATTCCACGCCTTCCGGCAGGCGCAGGTTAAATAGGACCCTGCCTACTGTGGTCTCAATCGATTTACCGTTTACCTGAACCTTTATCTTCGCGTGCAGATCGACTTCCTGGTCGTTATACGCGATCATTACCTCGTCAGGCGAGCTGAAAGATTTCCCTTCTCCTTTAGTGCCCGGCTTCTCTTTTGTCATATAATAACAACCGAGGACTATATCCTGCGTCGGGCTTGTGATCGGCCGCCCATCCGCAGGCGAAAATATGTTGCTGGTCGACATCATAAGGACCTTTGCTTCCATCTGAGCTTCCACAGATAACGGAACGTGCACAGCCATCTGGTCGCCATCAAAATCGGCGTTGAACGCCGTGCAGACAAGCGGATGCACCCTTATGGCGTTCCCTTCTATCAAAACCGGCTGGAATGCCTGGATCCCGAGACGGTGAAGCGTAGGGGCCCTGTTCAACATCACGGGATGATCTTTTATGACGTCATCAAGTATATCCCATACTTCAAGCTTCGCCTTCTCGACCATCTTTTTTGCGCTCTTTATTGTGTGGACAAACCCTTTTTCCTTTAATTTTTTGATTATGAATGGCTCAAAAAGTTCCAGCGCCATTTTCTTCGGTAATCCGCACTCGTTTAATTTCAGTTCCGGCCCTACTACTATAACGCTTCTGCCGGAATAGTCCACACGCTTCCCGAGGAGGTTCTGCCTGAAACGGCCCTGCTTGCCCTTCAACATATCTGAGAGCGACTTCAGAGGCCTATTGCCGGGCCCTAAGACCGCTTTTCCGTGCCGGCCGTTGTCGAAAAGCGCGTCCACCGCCTCCTGAAGCATCCTCTTCTCGTTTCTTATAATTATCTCCGGCGCTTTCAGCGCAATCAGCTTCTTCAACCGGTTGTTTCTGTTTATAACGCGCCTGTACAAGTCATTCAGGTCGCTTGTAGCAAACCTCCCTCCGTCGAGAGGGACGAGCGGCCTCAAATCTGGCGGTATCACAGGAATCGTGTCGAGTATCATCCATTCTGTCTTGTTTTGGGAATTCCTGAACGCCTCGAGCAGCCTCAAAAGCTTCGCGCTCTTCTTCTGCGCGTTATCAGATTTCGAATCCTTCATCTCCCGTTTTATCTTGAGCGCCATCTTATTCAAATCCAACTCTTTTAAAAGGTCTCTTATCGCCTCGGCGCCCATCTTAGCGGTAAACTTCTGGCCGAATTTGTCTTTGAACTCCTTATATCTTTCTTCCGACAATAGGTCCAGTTTTTTAAGCGACGTCTCACCCGGCTCAATGACTATATACTCTTCGTAATACAGGACCTTTTCGAGGTCTCTTGAGGTTATGCCTATAAGCGCGCCTATCCTGGAAGGCATCACCTTAAAGAACCAGACGTGAGATACGGGGCACGCCAGCTCTATGTGGCCCATCCTTTCGCGCCTTACACTCGAGCGTGTCACCTCGACACCGCACCTATCACAGACTATGCCCTTGTGTTTTATTCGTTTATATTTTCCGCAATTGCACTCATAGTCTTTAGTGGGGCCGAATATTCTCTCACAGAATAAGCCATCCTTCTCGGGCTTCAACGTCCTGTAGTTGATCGTCTCGGGTTTCTTGACCTCGCCCTTAGACCAGGACTTTATTATCTGTGGGGACGCTATCCTGATTGTTATTGTGTTAAAATAATTCGCTTCGTCTGCCATCGTTTCCGCCTCGTTATAGCAAGTCGTGTCATCCGTTGTCCGTCATCCGTAGCCCGTCATCCATTTATCGTAGTCCGTAACATTAATGCGGAAAACGGACTACGGATAACGGATTACGAAACGTTAGTTTTCGACTCTCTACTACTTCTTCTCCAACTTTATCTCTAAACCCAGGCTCTGCAACTCCTTAACCAGGACGTTGAATGACTCAGGCGTACCTGCCTGGAGGCGGTTATCGCCTTTTACTATTGCCTCATATATCTTGGTCCTGCCAAGCACGTCATCCGATTTAACCGTCAAAAGCTCCTGCAGCGTAAAGGCCGCGCCATATGCCTCGAGCGCCCAGACCTCCATCTCTCCAAACCTCTGGCCGCCGAATTGGGCCTTCCCTCCGAGAGGCTGCTGCGTGACGAGTGAATAAGGCCCTATGGATCGTGCGTGAATCTTATCGTCAACCAGATGAGCAAGCTTCATCATATAGATGTACCCGACAGTTACCTTTTGATCAAACGGCTGGCCGGTGAAACCGTCGTAAAGGGTGACTTTGCCTTCCGGGGGAATCCCTGCCCTTTTCATCTCTTCCTTGATCTCCGGTTCGGTACAGCCGTCAAACACAGGGCTCGACACGGTAAATCCTAATACCTTAGCGGCCCACCCCAGATGCGTCTCGAGTATCTGCCCAACGTTCATGCGGCTTGGTACGCCAAGAGGATTCAGGACCATTGAGACAGGGGTGCCGTCCGCAAGAAAAGGCATGTCCTCTTCAGGCAATATCTTGGCCACTACCCCCTTATTACCGTGCCTCCCCGCCATCTTATAGCCGACCGATATCTTTTTCTAGCTGGCAACATACAACTTAACTATTTTCAGCACCCCGGGAGGAAGCTCATCTCCTCTTTTTATCCTGTCTATCTCTCTTTCGAGCTCAAAGGTCAATTCCTCTATTTGTCCGTCGAGAAGACGCGAAATTCTGGCGATCTCCTGTTCCAATTCCGTCTCATTCACCTTTATATTCTCAAGGTCGCCCTTCTCCATTATCTTTTTAAGGTCTTTCACCCGGACGGTCCTGCCCTGTGACATGAGCGCCCTGCCTGACTCCAGATCCAGTATCCCGGCCGCCAGCTTCCGCCCGACGAGCAACTTATGAAACTTTCTGAACTTCTCTTCTTTTATCTTCGATATCTGCGCCTCGAATTGTTTTTCGAGGGCCTTGATCTCTTTGGATTCCTGTGAACGCTCCTCCCTCGTCTTAGAACGCGCGTCCCTGCGCGAAAAGACCTGAACGTCCACGACAATGCCCTCAACGCCGGGAGACGCAATCAGTGAAGAATCCCTGACGTCACCGGCTTTCTCGCCGAATATGGCGCGCAAAAGCTTCTCTTCCGGAGACAGTTCCGTTTCAGACTTAGGCGTCACCTTGCCGATCAGTATATCACCCGGCTCAACCTTGGCGCCGATCCTTATGATGCCGTTTTCATCGAGGTCCTTCAGGGCCTCTTCGCCTACGTTCGGAATATCGCGCGTGACCTCCTCATTTCCCAGCCGCGTATCTCTGGCCTCTATCTCAAACTCCTGTATGTGGACAGAGGTATACTTATCCTCCGCAACCAGCTTCTCGCTTAAAAGTATCGCGTCTTCGAAATTGTATCCGCGCCACGGCATGAATGCAACGAGCACATTTTTTCCGAGGGCAAGTTCACCGTCTCTCGTAGCTGTCCCATCAGCGATTACATCCCCTTCTTTTATCTTATCACCCAGCTCGACTATCGGACGCTGATTTACGCATGTATTCGCGTTTGACCGTTCGAACTTCTTCAGATTATAAACCTTGCCGCTTATGATAATCTCTTTGCTGTCCACGCTTGAAACTGTTCCGGTATTTTTGCTGACAACAACCGCCCCCGAATCCTTGGCAGCCCTGCGCTCCATTCCGGTGCCGATGAGCGGTGATTCAGCGTATAACAACGGAACGGCCTGTCTCTGCATGTTTGACCCCATGAGGGCGCGGTTTGCGTCATCGTGCTCAAGAAAAGGTATGAGGCTCGCGGCAACACTTACGAGCTGCCTCGGGGAAACGTCCATATACTGCACCTCTTTCGGGCTCGTCTGCAAAAAGTTGTCTTTAAAACGGCAGAAGACCTTATTATCGACAAATTCTCCCTTGTCATTTATCTTGGAATTCGCCTGCGCGATCACGTAAAGGTCTTCGACATCCGCCGAGAGGTAATCTATCGAATCAGTGACCTTTGCGTTTTCTACTTTCCGGTAAGGCGTTTCTATGAAACCGAACCTGTTTATTCTGGCGTAGGTGCTTAGCGATGCAATAAGGCCGATGTTCGGGCCTTCAGGCGTTTCGATAGGACACATTCTTCCATAGTGCGAGTAGTGGACATCGCGAACTTCAAATCCTGCCCTATCCCTGTTCAATCCGCCCGGGCCGAGGGCGCTCATACGGCGCTTGTGCGTAAGTTCGGCCAGCGGATTTGTCTGGTCCAAAAATTGCGACAGCTGGCTCCTCCCGAAGAAATCCCTTATTATACCCGATATAAGTTTCGCGTTTATAAGATTATGAGGCATGACATTTGACAAATCATATAAATTCATCCTCTCCCTGCACGACCTCTCCGCTCTAGCCAATCCTATCCTTATCTGATTTAATAGAAGCTCTCCGACACACCTTACGCGCCTGTTCCCAAGGTGATCTATGTCGTCTATACCGCCCTCGCCGTTTTTAACAGCGACGAGTCTTGAAATAACCTGTATTATAGTCTTTGGAGTTATAAGCCGCTCTTCCAGCGAGCAGTTCATATTCAGCTTGCGGTTGAGCATGTATCTGCCGACCTCGCCCAGATCATACCTCTTCCTGTCAAAGAACATCCTCTCGACAAGGTTCGCGGCGGATTCCGGTGTCGGCGGATCTCCCGGACGCATCCTCCTGTAGATATCCATCACGGCATCTTCCCTGTTCTTAGTATGATCTTTCTTCAGCGTATTTATAATTTCCGGTATGGCCTCAGTCAGAACCTCTATGCGCCTTACCGATGACTTCCAGATCCTGTCTGCGATTTCTTTTGTAATCTTTTCATGCTCTTTGGCAATAACTAAACTATTTTCATTATCAATGACATCTTTTGCCAAACCGGCCCCTATAAGCTTTTCAAGCTGCGCGGGCCTCATGAGCTCATGCGTCTCTACGCAGTTAAAGACCTTCAGTATATCGTCATTGGTTGGGTATCCAAAAACTCTTAAAAAAGTGGTCGCCAGGAACCTTCTCTTCCTGTCTATGGAAACGTAGAGGATATCATTAATATCGAATTCAAACTCAACCCATGCCCCACGATACGGGATTATACGCGCGGAATATATTTTCTTTCCTGTAAGGTGCAGATCTTCTTCAAACGATATGCCCGGAGACCGATGCAGCTGGCTCACAACAACCCTTTCATCGCCGTTTATAATGAAGGTGCCGGTCTCAGTCATGAGAGGAATGTCACCCAGGTACACTTCCTGCTCCTTAGTCTCTTTTTTGGATTTAAGTCTTGTCATTATGCGAAACGCTCCGGCATAGCTAACGCCGCGCGACTTACATTCAGATATGGGATATTTAGGTTTACCTATGGTGTAGCTTATATACTCTAACTTGTATTCGCCGTCCGTAGACTGTATCGGGAAAACCTCTCTAAACGCCGATTCCAGGCCCTGATCCCTGCGTTTAGATTTCGGGGTATTCTCTTGCAGGAATTCGGCATAGGAATCAAGCTGAATATCGAGCAAATTAGGGAGCCTGTAACACTCTTCTATCTTTGCGTAATTTTTTCGTTTTACCATATTTTTGACTCGCTATAGCCAGTCCTGTAGTGTATTGTAAGTCATGAGTAAGTTTGTGGGCGATACAATACACTCACAACACACAACTCATAACAAAACGTAAATTTTCGACTCTACTTCAACTCTATCTTCGCTCCGGCCGTCTCAAGCTGTTTTTTTATCTTCTCGGCCTCTTCCTTCGTCGCGCCTTCCTTTATGGTCTTTGGCGCGCCGTCAACGAGGTCTTTGGCCTCTTTTAAACCCAGATTCGTCAGGGTCCGAAGCTCCTTGATAACCTGGATCTTGCTTGAACCGGCGCTCGTAAGAACTACGGTAAATACCGACTTCTCCTCAACCGGGGCTGCCGCTTGCGCCGAAGGCCCGGCTCCGGCTGCCGCCACGCTAAGGCCCGCGGAGGCCTGCACGCCGAATTTATCTTCGAGGGCTTTCACAAGATCCGCCAGCTCCATTACGGTCATCTTCTCAATTGTATCCATGACGCTCTTCATCTTGTCTGTCAATTCTATTTTTTGTTCCTTAGCTTCCATTGTTCTCCCTCCCATTTTAAAAGTTACTTAACCTTACGTAACCTTCCATAACATCGTATTGTGCTACGCTTTGACATCAGCAGGCGGATTCGCCGCGGCGCTTGAGCTCTGCCTTGCCGTTTTTATCGCGGCTACTACGCAGATGAACTTCCTCAATACCCCGCTTAATGTATTAACAAATCCTGTTATCGGCGCTTTTATTCCGCCGACCACCTGCGCCAAAAGCACCTCCTTAGGCGGCAAGCACGCCAACTCCTTAACTTTATCCGCCGACAGGCTCTTCCCGTCTATAACGGCGCCTTTTATCTTGAATTTTTCGTGTTCTTTGGCAAAAGATGCAAGCGCCTTACAAGCAGCTATTATATCTTCGCCGCCAAGCGATATCCCCATCCCGCTGTCTATTTTGGAAGTCTCGCTCGCCATCCCGAGTTTCTCAAGCACAACCTTCAGGATTGAGTTTTTTACAACAAAATAAGCCGAAGAAGATTTTTTTAAACTTCGCCTCAGATGCTCAAGATCCGATACGGTCAAACCCATGTAGCCGGTTATGAAAAAGTTTGGCCGCTCTTTGAAGCGAGCCAGTATCTCGTTTGTCATGTGTTCTTTACAGAGTTTTCCGAATCTATCCTTTTTGATCATTGGCTCTTCAGCTCTTTCTGAACTTGCGCGAGGTCCAGCCGCAGCCCCGGGCCCATTGTGGTCGATATATATAAAGATTTCACGTGCTGCCCTTTGGCGCCGCCCTGCGTGCCGCAGCCCATTATCGCGTCGATAAGCGCGAGCGCATTTTTATAAATGGCTTCTTCCGTAAACGATATCTTTCCGAGCGGAGCGTGTATGCCCGCCTGTTTATCCATCTTAAACTCTATCTTTCCAGCTCTCACCTCTTTTATCGTCTTTGCGGTATCCATCGTGACCGTCCCTGATTTAGGGTTCGGCATAAGCCCCCGCGGGCCCAGTATCTTTCCAAGTTTTGCTATATCCTTCATCATCTCGGGCGTCGCTATAGCAACGTCGAAATCCGCCCATCCGCCCTGGATCTTTGCCATCAGCTCTTCCGCTCCTATAAAATCCGCCCCGGCATCTCTTGCCTTCTTCTCTTCTTCGCCTTTACAGAATACCACAACCCTGACAACCTTACCCGTTCCGTGCGGCAGGCTTACGGTCCCGCGAAATGACGCGCCCAGGCTGTCTTTCGGATCTATATCAAGCTTAACCGCCACTTCGATCATCTCGTCAAATTTCAGCTTTGGCATTTTTTTCAATACAGCGACAGCCTCTTTGAGCGAATAGGCCTTTGCCTCATCGAATAGGGTTTTAAGCGTCTTTTGTCTTTTGGTGAGTTTCTTCACCTTGCTCCTCCACGTCTATGCCCATACTCCGCGCCGTGCCCTTAATAAGCTTTATCGCCGAATTTATGTCGCTTGTATTAAAATCCTTGAGTTTCATATTGGCTATTTCTTTGACCTGCTCCATCGTAACCTTGCCAACCTTTTCTTTATTAGGCACGCCGCTCGCCTTCGCTATACCGCATGCCCTCTTCAAGAGAGTTGAGCATGGAGGTGTCTTTATAATAAACGTAAACGTCCGGTCCTCATACGCTGTTATTACCACCGGCAGCGTTAATCCTTCCTGGCCCTGGGTCTTCGCGTTGAACGCCTTGCAGAATTCCATAATATTCAACCCATGCTGGCCGAGCGCAGGCCCAACCGGCGGCGCCGGATTCGCGCTGCCTGCAGGACAATACAGTTTTATGACTGCTTTTACTTTTTTCGCCATATGACTGTCTATATCCTCGTTTAGGTTATCGGTTATAGGAAAAATAAAGATGTATCTTAATCCGAAAACCGATAACCGAACACCGAAAACCTACTACTTGAACTCTGTCACACCTTCTCCACCTGCCAGGTCTCAAGCTCCACAGCCGTTGCCCTTCCAAATATTGATATCATTACCTTAACTTTGCCCTTGGCAAGATTCACTTCTTCTATGGTACCGTTAAAATTGATAAACGGGCCATCATTGACCCTTATGTTCTCACCTTTCTCGAAAATGACCTTAGGCGTTGGTTTCTCTTTCGCATCCTTGGCTTGTTTTAATATAGCATCGACCTCATCGTCCCTTAGAGGCAACGGCTTCGAACCGGCGCCGACGAACCCTGTCACGCCGGAGATGCTCTTTATAAGGTACCATGTCTCATCGGTAAGTTCCATTTCCGCCAGTATGTAGCCCGGGAAGAATTTCCGTTGTGAGATCCTCTTCTTTCCGCCTTTCACTTCTGAGACTTGCTCTATAGGAACGAGTATCTGCGATATGGCATCTTTTGTCAACCCAGCTTTTATCTTCCCTTCAAGAGTTGACTTCACCCTGTCTTCGTATCCTGTCTGCGTATGAATCACGTACCAGCGTTTTGCCATTTACTCGAATTTCCGCATATTATTATAGCGATGCCATTATAATATTGACTATCTTCGATAAAACCAGGTCGCATACCCCTATGAATAATGATAATATCCCCAGCGATACCAGTACAACTACCGTGGAGCCTATTAATTCGTCCTTGGTGGGCCAGGACACCTTCCCCATCTCTAATTTTATGTCCTTGAAAAACACGCCTATTTTATTCGCCATACACGTCCGATCACACCTTCTATTACGGCCTTTAGAGCAACAACGTCTCCCTTGCCTGAATCGTGATAAGCATCCAGGCTTATCTTACGAATTTGTTCCCGTATCATGAGTGGGATAATGCTCTGTAAACTGGCAGGCCAGAAGGGACTCGCCTTCCGCTTACCAGAGGTTCGCTCCAGGCGGCCAAATTGCTGTCGGCCAGAGGCCTTTTCTTCCTATTCGTCAGCGCAATTTGGCTTCTCCCGTAACATAGCTTCACATTAATATGCGCATTTTAGAAGGTATGTTACGGGATCCCGCCAAACACCTATTAAAATGGCGTCTCTTAAAGATACTCTTTGGCGGGAGAGTCCCCTCGCGATTCTACCTGTAAACTGGCAGGCCAGGAGGGACTCGAACCCCCAACACGCGGTTTTGGAGACCGCTGCTCTACCAATTAGAGCTACTGGCCTCCCTCCATTTTCCACGTCTGACACTAACCTGGGAGGACAAGGAAGACTGCTGGTGTACCACCCAAACCTACGCTTCTTACTTGATCTCCTTATGCAACGTATGCTTCCTGCAAACGTGACAGAATTTCTTTAATTCCAATTTATCAGGATTCTTCTTCTTGTTTTTAGTTGAAGAATGGTTTCTGTTCTTACACTGCGTACATTCAAATATGATATGCTCCTGCGCCATATTCTACTCTAATATCTCAGTAACCACCCCCGCGCCTACGGTGTGTCCGCCTTCCCTGATGGCGAACCTGAGCTCCTTCTCCATGGCTATGGGGGTTATTAACGCTACTTCAAACTGCACGTTATCGCCGGGCATGACCATCTCTACGTCTTTTGGCAGGGTAACGACACCCGTAACATCGGTAGTTCTAAAGTAGAACTGGGGACGATAACCGTTAAAGAAGGGGGTGTGACGGCCGCCTTCCTCTTTACTTAAGATATATACTTCGGATTTAAACTTCGTGTGAGGCATGATGGAGCCGGGTTTTGCGAGGACCTGTCCCCTCTCAAGGTCCTTCTTTTCAATACCCCTGAGCAGCACCCCTATATTGTCTCCTGCCTGGCCTGAATCGAGCAGCTTCCTGAACATCTCCACGCCTGTCACGACACTCTTCTTCGTGGGCTTGATGCCGACTATCTCTATCTCTTCGCCTACTTTTATCTGGCCGCGCTCTACTCTGCCTGTGCCTACTGTGCCGCGCCCTGTGATGGAGAAAACGTCTTCTATCGGCATCAGGAATGGCTTATCGATGTCGCGCTTGGGTGTGGGTATGAAAGTATCCGCGGCTTCCATAAGCTCGGATATGCATTTTATGGCATCGGCGTCATCCGGGCTGGTCATAGCCTTAAGGGCGCTGCCCTTCACTATCGGGGTCTTGTCTCCGGGAAAGCCGTACTTTGTCAGGAGCTCTCTTACTTCAAGCTCAACCAAGTCCACGAGCTCTTTATCTTCTACGAGGTCTACCTTGTTTAAAAATACCACTATGGATGGGACGTTGACCTGGCGGGCCAGGAGGATGTGTTCTCTTGTTTGGGGCATCGGGCCGTCCACCGCCGATACCACAAGGACCGCGCCGTCCATCTGGGCAGCGCCCGTTATCATGTTCTTTATGTAGTCGGCGTGCCCCGGACAGTCTATGTGGGCGTAATGGCGCTTGTCGGTCTCGTACTCTACGTGGGCCACCGCTATGGTTACGGTCTTTGTTTCATCGCGGACCGTTCCGCCCTTAGCGATATCCGCGTAGGATTTGACCTGGGCCTTTCCCTTTTTAGCGAGCACGGCAAGGATGGCTGCTGTCAAGGTTGTCTTACCGTGATCGATGTGGCCGATCGTGCCTATATTTACGTGCGGCTTGGACCTTACAAACTGTTCCTTTGCCATTTGTGACCCCCTTTCGGTGCTTTTTAGCGCATAGAGTGTAGCGTTTAGCGTATAATAACTCGGACGACTTTCCTATACGCTATCCGCTAAACGCTATACGCTAAACTTCTTGTCTGACTCTCATGGAGCTGCTGATCGGAATTGAACCGATGACCCCGTCCTTACCAAGGACGTGCTCTACCTGCTGAGCTACAGCAGCAACTTAGTCAACCACCTTTCTACTATTCGATCGGCGCGGTTGCCGGCTGGCTGTAACCCGCCATCCTTTTACCATTCTTCGTTAGGAAGCCCCCGGCACTATACAAAAAAACAAAACACTCTACCTTTAGAGTTATTTTGTCGAGAACTCCCTTTTTATACTATTATGATATATGACCGGTAAAATCTAGAGTTTGATTATTATACCAAAAGCCCGGTTATTGTCAAGTATTTTCTTAATATTTTTTTCGGTTCTTAAAATCTCGGCGGCTAGTAACCAGATACCAGTAACCAGCTTATCGATAGTAACCAGAACCCGGAGTACAGAAACCAGATTAAGTTTCAATGCTGAGCCTGGTATCTGGTTACTGGTTTCTGGTTACTTTTTTTATATCTTTTCGGCTGCCTCTTTTTTCACCCAACCTATTCTGCCATCCAGCCGCTTAATCTG
>JAUYDB010000049.1 GCA_030691985.1 Candidatus Omnitrophota bacterium
ATAGTTATTAGCCTGAATCTGGTATCTGGTTACTGGTATCTGGTTACTTTAAATAACAGGAGGGTGACATGTCGCAACATCCGAGTCTGCGTTCATCCGGTAAGGATAAACAGCACAGGTCGGTATTGAAAAGGTATGAAAGATTGAAACTCTTGAAAGATAAAGAGAAGTGGGAAGAGAAAAATTCTGTTTTCGGGCTGCCTAAAGTAAAAGTCGTAAGATTCAAGATAAAGAAAGAGAAGGCGGCGGCGGTTGAGGGGGCCGAGGTAGCGGCATCCACCCCCGGCAGCGAGGCGACGCTGGCAGCACAGCCCAAGGCTCAAGGCCTTCAGGCAAAGACATCCTCCGCATCTGCAAAGGGCGCGGCATCCAAGGATGGGGCGCGGCCCGCCGGTGATGCCAAGAAATGACCCGCCCCTGGCTGTAAAAACGGGAGATGACAGTGCATAAAATACAGGTCCATCTAAAGGAACGCTCATACAACATCATCGTGGGAAACGGCCTATTAAAAAAAGCCGCATTTTTCTTGAGACGGCTAAAGGTCGGTACACATGCCATTGTAATAACAAATAAACGCCTCGTGAAATTATACGGGCGAATCCTGAAAAAAAACCTCTCGGCAAACGGCATTGCCGTTCGTTTCGAAATAGTCCCCGATTCCGAAATGGCAAAGTCAGGCGTTATAGCAACACGCGTAATAAAGAGCGTAAATACACACGCTAAAAATAAGGATATCTTCATCATAGCTTTCGGCGGCGGAGTGGTGGGGGATCTCGCAGGATTCGTTGCCGCACTTTATAAAAGAGGCATACCTTACGTTCAAATTCCAACCACCCTTCTTGCGCAGGTCGATTCCGCGATCGGCGGCAAAGTAGCGATAGACCTTCCCGCCGCGAAAAATATTTTAGGCGCTTTTTATCAGCCAAAGATAGTCATATCAGATACAGCGCTTATTAAGACGTTATCCCCGCGCCAGCTTCGAAGCGGTCTTTCCGAAATAATAAAATACGGGATAATAAAGGATCGGGCATTATTCGAATTTATAGAAAGGAGCTGGAAAAAAATATTAATGCTGGACGAAAGGGCGCTGGACAATGTGATAATTGAGTCCGGAAAAATCAAGGCGGATATCTGCTCGCGGGATGAGTTCGACAAGAAAGGCGCGCGGGTGGTCTTAAATTATGGCCACACCATAGGTCACGCGATTGAGTCAGCGTCCGGGTATTCCCATCGATATAATCATGGCGAGGCCCTGGCGATAGGAATGGTAATAGCCGCAAGGATTTCATGCAAGCTCAGGATGCTGCAAGCAAAAGATGCTGACAGGATAGAGGCATTGATAAAAGACGTGGGGCTGCCGACACGCATACAGGGTTTGAAGGTTTCCGATATATGTCGGTCGTACCTTCATGACAAAAAATTTATCCGCGGCAAGAATAGATTTGTCCTGCCTGTTGCCATAGGAAAGACGAAAGTCGCGGAAGGAATACCAGACGCCATCATCATCAATATCCTAAAAAAACATCTTTTGAAACAGGATATGATTAAAACAAAAGGAGGCTGATAATATGCGCGGCATATTACGCACATACGAGGAGAAGGACGTAAAAGGCGTTAAGGAATTAATCCTTGGCATACTTACCAAAGAGTACCCTTTTGATAGATCAGCCTATTCGGACAGCGACCTCGATAAAATCAGCGAAGTTTATGGCGGAAAAAACGACGCCTTTTTCGTAATAGCGGATAACGGCGAGATCGTTGGCACTGTCGGCGTTAAAGAGGAGACCCGCGATGACGCGTTACTGCGCCGGTTGTTCGTGGATCTGAAGCACAGGAAGCATGGTTACGGCACGGAGCTCCTGGAAAAGGTTATAGAGTTCTGCAGGGCCAAAGGTTATAAACGTGTGATATTCCGGTGCACTGACAGGATGGCTGATGCCATGAAATTATGCATGAAAAAGCTGTTTAAAGAGACAGAGAGCCTCGAGGTAGGCGGGTTCAAGATACATAAACTGGACCTTGCGCTTTAATGACCAAATTCCATAAAACAAGAATCAGGGTGAGGTATCAGGAAACCGACAAGATGGGCGTGGTCTACTACGCCAATTATCTTGTCTGGTTTGAAGTCGCGAGAACAGAATATTTTAAATCATTCGGTTTATCCTATCGCGATCTCGAGGATAAGGAAATCTATCTTATGGTCGCAAGCGTAATGTGCCAATATAAATCTCCAGCCAGATACGATGATCTTGTCAGTATCCGATCGTGGATACCCGAGGTGAAAAATTCCAGCCTGAAATTCGCGTATGAATTATCTATGGGAAACAAGGCTATCGCAACCGGCGAGTCCGTGCATGTATTTACCAATAAAGCGGGAAGGCCTATCAGGATTCCGGAGGAAGTGACGAAGCGACTCACCTAAATGAGTCAACGCGCACTACTTCATCTTCAGCGTTATCACAGATTCGTTCATCTTCAATACGACATTATTCTTATTTATCTTTTCCACCGTAGCGCCGCCTATCACATCGCCAATGCCGACTATTACATTGTTTATTATAGCCCTTGGGCCGTCAACCAGCTGCATTATCCCGTTTAAAACGAAATCCGGGAAACGGAATCTAGCTTTGAAGACGTTAATAGAAGTCGCGGCTTGGCTTGAAGGATTATCTGTAACAGGCCTTACAACCGGAGCGGATCTCTTAACACCGTTTCTATGTATTGCGGAATAGCTCGGGCCGGGGCTGGGAGCCGCAGGAGATCGAAACAGCGCAAATATATACATTATAAATAAGACCCCCGCCAATATGTAAAAAAATAGCGCGATGGTTCTATTGCGCAGGCGCATATTTAAAAGACTGTTTATGCCCTTTCCTTTTTTTGTTAAAAAAACCTCGTTGGCCTCTTTCCCTTTCGGCGAAATTAAGACATCATTGCTGCCGGCAGGAGGGAGTATATTTTTGGGTTTCTTGAGCGCCTCCTGTATTATGCTCATACCGCACCCGCCAGTTCCTGGATGCTCTTTTCCACTATCGGTAAAGTTATATCTTTCGTTTCCATGACATAGGCGGCAAGGAGCGCCTTGTCACAGACCATGTTTATCAAACGCGGTATCCCGCCCGAGAAGGCATAAATAGATTCGATCGCGTCTTGAGGAAATTGGATCTGACCATTGGAGCCGGCGACTGTAAGGCGGTGGAGTATGTATTTTTCAACCTCGTCTTTCTCCAGCGGCGTTATATGAAAGCGAACGGCTATGCGCTGCTTGAGCTGTCTGAGAGCGGTGGTATCAAGTTTATTTTTCAGTTCCGGCTGTCCCACGAGTATTATCTGGAATAATTTCTCCTTATCGGTCTCGAGATTGGAGAGCATTCGGATTTCTTCCAGGATCGAAGGCTTCAGGTTTTGGGCCTCATCGATTATCAGGATAACATTGTTTCCTCTAGACAACTCCTCGATAAGGAAATTATTAAACTGCCGGAGCAGAGCCACTTTATTCCTTTTTTCGATCGTGAGACCGAAATCTTCAAGGATGGCCTGTAGAAGCTGCAGCTCCGGGAGCGTGGAATTAAATATAAAAGCGCTTTTAATATTTCTGTCAAGCTGGTTTAACAGCGCCCTGCATAACGTAGTCTTGCCGGCGCCTACTTCACCCGTTATCTGAAGGAATCCCTTCTTCTCCCTTATCCCGTACAGCAGGTGAGAAAAGGCCTCGTTATGAACACGGCTCAAAAAAAGAAAGTTTGGGTCGCTGGTAACGTTAAACGGTTTCTCTTTAATCCCAAAGAAATCCATGTACATGGTCTGATTATACACCTCAATCTCGTGAATTGTAAATAAAATTTTAAATAAAATCAGATTAAATGCCTTGCATTTTAAATAAATATTCGGTATAATATGGATGGTTGAGAGATTGCACACACTTGGAGGTAATAAGAATATGTGGAACGGAATAAATAGGCGGAAATTCCCAAGGGCAAGCTATAAGTGTCTTATCGCGATAAAAAAACGCTTGACATCAAAAACCATATCTACCCATACCGAAAACATCGGCGCGGGCGGGATATGCGTTATAATAAAGGATGATCTCGGACTTTTTCAAGGGGTGGACGTAGAGCTCTATCTTGAAGACAGCGCCCCCCCGATAAGATGCGGTGGAACGATAGTCTGGGTTGTAAAGAAGTCGGATGCAAAACATAAGGGGGTGCATCTTTACGATACCGGAATCGAATTTATAGACATCAGGCCTGAGGACAGAGACAGGGTGTCTGAGGTCGTAGAGGATATATTGCAATCTAGCAGGCGGAAATAATCATTGCGTTTGCCGTTGAAAACTTGACAAAGCGTACTTATTGTGATATACTTTAAAAAAATAACGAAGGGAGGTGAATAGTAAATATGAAAAATTTATTAAAGGGTATTATTATATGTGTCGCTATATTGATGGTGTTAAATATAGCCACATCAAGTTACGCTCAGGATATGGGTAAGAAGCTCTATAGAGGAGTCGCGAACATCATCACTGGCTGGGTTGAGCTTCCGAAGAATATCTATGACACTAGCGTAGAGGACAATCCTCTCTCTGGCCTTACAATCGGGTTAGCAAAAGGTGTTGGTATGACGATAGTCAGAACAGGCGCGGGAGTATACGAGACAGTTACGTTCCCGTTCCCTATACCGGAAGGCTATGTTCCCGTCATAGAGCCAGAATTCGTATTTAAGAAATAGCTTGCCATAGGTTCAGATGGTAATAAAAATAAGGGGATAGAATTTAGAATTTATCCCCTTATTTTTATTTACTAATAAAGCATTGCCCTTGTCAAACTTTTATAATATAATATAACGTGACAAAAAGGGGTAACTTTGGCCGAGCGAAGAAAATTTTTGAGATTCGAAACTGCCTTAAGCGCTTTTTGCGATATTCTCTGCGATAAATGCAGCGCATATTATCATGTAAAAAACATCTCTAAAGAGGGAGCGCTTTTAGTTTTAGACAAAGAGCTTAGGCATGGATCCGAGATCAGATTGTCAATGGATGTGCCTGGTGACAACGTTCCGATATTCGCCTCATGTAAGGTTGCCTGGCAAAAGGCATCGGGTGAAAGAAAAGCTTACGAGACAGGCGTAAGGTTTACAAAGATCGATGTTTCTGATAAAGGTAGATTGCTAGAATACATATATTCACAGTGGCTAAAATTTTTGGACAGAACCTGACATTAGAGACTGTTGAAAAATTTAATTTTAACACGGATATGTGAATTCGTGTATTTCAACACATTAAAGGTGAGTTATGCAAGAAGAGAAGATGGAAGAGAATAAAGAGAAAAGCGCGGAAGTTCCGCAGGCCGAAAAAACAGTCGAGCCCGCCAGCCCTTCACCTGAAACGCCTAAAGCGGAAGCGTCAAAGCAGGAATCTCCTCATGCGCCCGGCGTTCAGACACCGTCAGGCGCGCCAAAAGAAGAGAAGAAAGAGCCGGCAAAAATTACCAAAGAGAGGCCTGCAAACTGCGCGGGGTGCAATAAATCCATAAGAAAGAAGCGTTGGTATTACCGTAACGGCAAATTCTACTGCTCGCAAAGGTGCTGGAAGACGACTGTGAAAAAGGCTGAAAAACCGGCCGAGACGTCAGTAGAGGGTAAGTAAACCCCTCAAGCATCCGGGGGCTGTCCCTCGACTTCGCTCGGGATAGACCCTGAGTAATACTGAAGGGCATGGTCGAACCTAGTATAAAAAATGCCAAAGCTGGATATCCCGCCTAGCGAAGCCCTCTATCCTGTCCCGGTCGTCCTTGTCAGCTGCACGGATAAGAATAGGGCAAAGTCAAATATAATAACCATCGCATGGTGCGGTGTGGTGTGTTCAAATCCTCCGCTGTTGAGCATTTCTATAAGGCCCTCCAGGTATTCGTATCGATTAATAAAAAAGAGCGGCGATTTCGTCATAAACATACCTTCAAAAGACCTCCTCAAAAAAACTGACTTTTGCGGCGTTCGCTCGGGTGCCGACATAGACAAGTTCTTTTCCGTTCCATTTACAATGGCCCTTGCTAAAAAAGTAAAAGCGCCGCTTATCGAGGAATGCCCGCTTAACATAGAATGCGTCCTTAAAAATATAATAAAACTTGGATCGCATGACATGTTCATAGGCGAAGTGGTCCAAGTGCACGCCGATACGGACATTCTAAATACCGACGGCAATATAAATTTCAAAAAGGCCGCGCCTTTTGTATATAACCATGGCGAATACTGGGATTTAGGCAAAAAGATCGGCCATTACGGCTTTTCGACCAAGTAAAAAGAGGCATAGGAAATATGGGTAGCGCGGTTTATTATGTGGAAACGAATAACTCGGATTCGCCCGGCAGTATTTCAAAAAAACTTGCCGTATTGATAGAGAAAAGCGATATCCTGAAGATCATCGGAAAAGACGGTTTCACCGGAGTCAAACTCCACTTTGGCGAAGATGGAAATACCGGCCATATAAATAGCATGTGGGTCAAAGAAACGGTAAAACACGTCCGCAAAAAGACCCGCAGGGCGTTCCTGACCGATTCGAACGTGCTGTACAAAAACAGTATGCGCGCCAATTCAGTCGACCATTTAAACATTGCGCGGGAACACGGATTCAGCATAGATAGCATAGGAATTCCTACGTTGATAGCCGACGGAATATTTGGAAGAAATTTTACAGAGATTCCGATATCCAAAAAACATTTCAAAAGGGTTTTGATCGCTTCGGACATAGCGGCCTGTGACAGTCTATTGGTGCTTACCCATGTAACCGGCCATTTCCTGACAGGGCTGGGCGGAGCGATAAAGAATCTCGGCATGGGCTGCGCTTCAAGGCGCGGCAAATACGAACAGCATGCCGGAGTCGTGCCGGATATCGATAATAGCTTTTGCGTTGGTTGCGGGTTATGCGCGCTGAGTTGCCCTGCGTTATGCATGGTCTTTGAAAATAAACTGCCAAGGATCAAAGAAGAAGCATGCATCGGCTGCGGTGAATGCGCTGTTGTATGTAAGACAAAAGCTATAGATATAAAATGGAGCGAAACACTTGCAAACCTCCAGGAGAAGATGGTAGAATATGCTTGTGGCGCGGTCAAGGCCGTAAAGGGGAAGATCGGTTATATAAATTTTCTTATTAAGGTGACCAAAGACTGCGATTGTCTGGCGAAGAATGCCGCGAGGATAACCGATGACTTCGGGATCCTGGCGTCATTAGATCCTGTTGCGATTGATAAGGCTTCGATAGATTTTATAAATAGGCGCGATCGGGAAGATGTCCTTAAAACAGCTAATCCGCAAACAGACTGGCTGGCTCAGCTTAAATACGCCGAGGATATTGGATTGGGAAACATGAGCTATAACCTGGTATCCTGTTAACTCAGCAGTAATACAATGCTTTTTATATGACAAGCGGCGCTTGTATTTTTTGCAGGATCATAAAAAAAGAGGTTCCGGCAAGGATAGTCTTTGAAGAAGATGGTATCGTTGCGTTCGAAGACATGAATCCGCAGGCGCCTGTCCATATAATAATTATCTCTGAGAAGCATATTGAAAAAATTTCAGATCTGGCCGGCGGAGATTCCGATCTGGCGGCCAATCTGATGCTGGCGGCCAAAAAGATAGCAAAAAAAAGCGGCGTTGAGGAATCGGGTTACAGGCTTGTTATTAACTGTAATAGAGATGCCGGTCAGCAAGTCTTTCACCTGCATCTGCATCTTTTGGGCGGGCGAAAATTTACCTGGCCGCCTGGATAAAAATAGTCACAGTTTTAAAATAGCCGAGGGGATTCATAATATAAATGGTCGATCGAGAAAGAAGGACTTACCCGCGCGTAGAGGGCCAGGGTCTATCGCTTAAGCTCAACATGGGTGACTTCGACATCATGACGCACACCCTGAATTTAAGCGCATCCGGCATGTGCTGTAAGGTAGATAAGGAGATACCCCTTATGTCGCGCGTAAAACTTATGTTTATGATGCCGGACATGGGAAAAGAAGATAAAGCGGCAAAAGGCCTTGAGGTGGATGGCGTGGTTGTGCGGCAACACCCTGTAATCATAGACGGTCAGACAAGGCATTACGATATTGCCATATTCTTTGACAACCTCTCGCCAAAAAACCAGGAGATAATCGAAAAGTATGTTGCCTCGAAAAAATGCTGACAGGCAGGGGTGTGCATGTTGGTTTTAACCGAATTTTTTTTTATAATCCTTCTGACGATGATGCTTTTCATCCTGTACCGCAACGAACGTGTGTCCCGCAGTAAATTATCACCGCACGCTATAATAGAGGAGTGCTGGAGCGGCATAGAGCGCAGGCAGCATGTCCGCTTCAAAAAAAATTTAGTCGTAACTTATGCCGTAAAGAAAAATAACCATTTGAAGAATAACGGAAAAACAGTGGATGTCTCAGAGGAGGGCATGAAGTTGCTGCTTAACGAAAAACTTCCTAAAGACGCAATGCTTGATTTAAAGATAGATCTGGCTGATAACGATAAGGCCGCCGAAGTTGAAGGGTTGGTTGTCTGGTCGGAAGATGCTGGAATGACTGATCCTTCCGGTAAACGGCTCTTCTATTCCGGCATCAAGTTCTCGACGCTACGGCAACAGGGGAATAAACATTTTTCGGATTACATAAGGTCTATCGCCTCACAGGTCCCGGGAAGATAGCAATGCTCTACCCTCATGTTTCGGACAGAGCAAAGCTTGTAGTCGGGCTTCTCTCCGCTGACGCCGCACTTTTTTCCAAACTGAAAAAAATCCTTGAGCGGATGTTCGGTAATTCCGATTTCGAAAGCGATATATCTGAGTTCCCGTATACCGATTATTATCGGGAAGAGATGGGGGAGAATTTAAAAAGAAGATTTCTTAGTTTTGATAAACTATTCCGGATCAACGGGCTGCATAAAATAAAGCTAAAGACAAACGGTCTTGAAAAAAGGTTTTCCAAAAACGGAAAACGCGCGATAAATATAGATCCCGGATATCTCAATCTTTCAAAACTTGTATTGTTTTCAACAAAAGATTACTCTCACAGGATCTATTTAAATAATGGGATATTAGCAGAGGTAACGCTTTATTATAAAAATAACACCTTTAATCCATGGCCATGGACCTACCCCGATTATAAATCAGATACGTATATAGGCATCTTTAACTCTATTCGCAGCCGATATAAAAACCAGATAGACCGCGGTTCGGCATTATGATAAAAAAAAAGAGCCTTATAGTTGCGCTGGTTTCAAGTTTTGTAATAGCTTATGTGCTCATTCTGACTTTAATCGGCTATATCGCATACATCGAGATCAGGAGCAGAGAGCTTAAAAGACAGTATCAACATAACCTGCGGAAAGTCAACTCCAGGATTTACTCAAAGCATATCGATATCTCCGGGCTTAATGCCAAGATAGAAACTGAAGGACCTCTAAAAAATAAGCCCGTTATCGAAGGTGTAATAAAAAATAACGGCTCGCGTGATATCTCATATCTTCTGCTTAAGGTATATTTTTTAGACCAGGATGGCGCCGTAATATACGAGGCCATTATTCATCCCCAGGAACCCTCTCTTGGAGGCCCTCGCCTGACACAGGCTATACCCGTTTCTTACCTATACGAATTGCCCGGGAGCGTTCTCGCGCGGGGGAATTCGTTGCCATTTAAAAAGATATTGTCTGATTTCCCGATTGAAATCCTATCCGAGTTGCAAAGCGGCACAGGCCTGGCTGAAGGATATGGCTGGTGGTCAGGCAGGCTTAATTATGAGGTGATTGCCATAGAATTTTGAAGCTCCCCATGCCCTTACCCCCGTAGATTCTTTCGTTTCGGCGAAGGCGGCAAAAATGAAAAAAATATATATATTAGTGGCAACCTTTTTTGTGATGTCCGTACTTCTTTTCATATGGTCATTCGCATATCTTGATAAGACCAAGCATAAGATATATTACTATACGATCGGGATGGACAATCATGACGTAGGCACCATAAAGATAGAAAAATTCGAAACAGAAGATAAACTTATTTATAAATGCGTCTCAAACCTTCCTTTTTTACCGGTTTTTACAGAATATAGATCAAGACTGGTATTAGATAAAAAATATAATCTCGAAAGCTACTACAGGCAGCGATCAGGCAACGGCCATACGGAGCGCCTTTACGCGGAGAACAGGAAGCAGCTAGTATCGTTCGTTCTGCGATTCCGGGCGGAATTTGCCTGTCTCGATAATATACCGGTAAATAAGGAAACTTTCATTTTTGAGGAGGAATCGCCGGAGACATACCTGCCTGTAATAGAAAACTACAACTTCAACAAAGGAAGGTCTCAGGGTTTCAACACGTTAACCTGCTTATGGAACGGCTTACCACCCATAAAGAGGTTCGTGACGCTCACTTCGATAAAAGATGAATACCTTGCCATAGATTCACTCGGCCGTCCGTTACCTGGCCGAGGTTCGCGCAGGATAAAGACCGAAAACCTGCTGTTAAAGATAAGGAATTACCCGGAGGGCAGCATCTGGGTCGCTAAGTCCGACCGGAGCATCGTCAAACTGGAGATACCCAAGAAGAACCTCAGAATAATGCGAACATTCCATCCGCAGAAGCTGGAGGCGAAGCCATTTATACTGACAAGCGAAAAATATAGGACAGAAGATATAGTCTTTAAAAATAAAGACATCCAGCTGGCAGGCACTATTTCCGTTCCGAAAAAAGAAGGCAGATCACCTGCCGTGCTGCTGGTTTGGGGCATGGGCCCTCATGATAGGGGATACATGGGAATATTTACTTGTGTCGCAAACCATCTGGCTAAGAACGGTTTCTCGGTGTTGAGATTCGATAAGCGCGGCACAGGTTCAAGCGGAGGCAGCAGTTCGGTATCGACTGATAATGAGCTGGCGGAAGACGTTGGCGCCGCTTTAGAATATCTCGCTGGCCGCAAGGAAGTCGATAGCGCCCGGATTGCCGTCATAGGCCATTCAAATGGCGCTTTTTACGCCTTGAAGGCGGTGACCTTAAATGACATCGCCAGGGGAATTATTCTTATGGCGCCGTTAATATATTCAAATTCAGGAGATGACGAGAGGCTGGTCGAATTAAATAAGATGGCGTATAAATTTAAATGGACTGACGAATATTTAAAACTTTCCATAAGATCGATGGGGGAGATCAGGGAAAAGGTCAGAGACTCAAATCGCGACTGGATTTCTATCTTGCGCAAAAGGTGTTTTTTAAAGAACGCGAGAGAACGGCTTAATGAAAAAGTGACGGATGCCATAAGGCAGGTAAATATACCCATGCTTATATTGCAGGGCAAGGAAGACAACGCGGTGCTGCCAGGTGCTGCCCAGTTATTTGATGATTCGGCCCTTCGATGGAACTCAGGGCCGAATCCTGAGCTTTCGCCGAAGGATTCGACAGAGCTCAACATTCCCTCGACATCGCTCGGGATAGTTCGTCCTTCGACAGGCTCAGGACGAATGGTGAGCGAAGCCGAAACCATTCGAGGGATGGCGAGCTCGCCGGACCACAATCCTGAGCGAAGCTGGAGGGTTGATAAAGCTCTTGAGGAAGGCGGCAATCGCAGTAATGCGTTAACATATTATAGCTACGCGGGAGGCTTCTTCGGCAAGGAGGTTAATGACGGCGTACACAAGCTACATTACAAGATTGATGAAGAAGTCTTGGAAAATATGACAAACTGGCTGATTAAAAACTTGCCTGAGATACCGGCTCCTGAAGCGCCGGCAGGCACAGGCGCATAATGTAGATTTTCGGATTTTGAGTTGACTTTCAGAGAGTCGGTATGTTATAGTTTGTATTGGCGAAAGGACGAAAGAGACGATGGCAAAGATAGAAGAAGTTTTCGTCGAAAAACGCAGGTACATACGTCTTGCCACCCCCATACATTTTTCCTATTCTGTTCCCGATAGCGGCATAATCCACAAAGCCATCACAAAGAACATATCGGCTGATGGATTGCGATTTGAGGCAAGCGAGAAAGGCTTAAAAGAGTCCGATATAGTCGAGCTTAAGCTTGATATACCAGACACCGCCAACCCTGTCCATGCGAAAGGCGAGATAATGTGGAAGAAAAAATTGTCTCTGGAAGACGGGGCGCCGTATAATTTCGGAGTGGAGATTGTCGAAGTAGAGGAGGACAATAAAAATACTTTCTTAAAATTCTTTTGTGATTTTATCTATGATATATCCCGGGAGCCTAAACATGCAAATAAGAAATATTGACGCGGCGAAGATCGTCGTCATGCTTGCTTTCGCATCAACTCTGTGCGGTTGTTCCGCAATAACAATTCCTACCGCTAAGGATGTAGTCGATCATCCGCTCGGGACCGAGTCGATAAAGATCGGCATGACAAAACAGCAAGTCGAAGGCATATGGGGTAAGCCCAACGACATAAAAATCGTGGAAAACAAGGAAAAGTGGGAAGGTGAACGCGAGCAGTGGGTCTATTATGCCCAATACGGCGCCATACCGGTAGATGCCGGTTATTTGTCAAAAACTAAAAAGCTGTACTTTGACGGCGAAAACCTCACCGATATCGGCGAATGAAATGCCAGAACCTGCCCGATGATATAACCTGCGAATATAAACCTTGGATTTTAATCGGCGGCCTTCTCTAACGGGGTAAATATGTTACGGATTATGTGCAAATCTAAAATACACAGGGCCAAAATAACAAAGGCGGACCTGCATTACGAGGGCAGCATCGGTATCGACAGGCTTCTCATGGCTAAGGCGGATATTTATTCCGGAGAGATGGTCCATGTGGTGAATATCAATAACGGCTCCCGTTTCGAAACGTATGCGATAGAGGAAAAGGGCGGATCGGGCGCAATAGGGCTTTACGGAGCCGCGGCACACATGGGCAAGGTCGGCGATCTCATAATTATTTTGTCATACGGATTATTCGAAGATGCCGGGGCCAAGAAGGTAAAACTGGTCGCGATAAAAGTGGATTCGAACAACAGGTTATTGAGCCGACCGCAGAATTTAATGAAGTAATTCTGAAATTTCCTTTGTGAAATTTCAAAATAGCAATTCAGGAATTTTTAGCATACAAAAATTCCGAATAATCGAAATGGACGATCT
>JAUYDB010000158.1 GCA_030691985.1 Candidatus Omnitrophota bacterium
CGATGGATGATTATGCTATGATAAGAGAGATTGTGCGCAGGAGATATTCGCGGTTATTGGAAGAAGGAAAGCGTCTTCCCGATCTCATACTTATAGACGGTGGTAAGGGCCATATGGCTGCCGGAGTCGATGAGCTCGAAAAGATGGGTATCGGCGATATACCAGCTATAGGCATCGCGAAGCAGTTTGAACATGTATATCTAAAAGGCAGACCCGGCCCTATAGTGCTGCCGAGAGAATCCAAGGCGCTCCATCTTCTCCAGAGGGTGAGGGACGAAGCGCACAGGTTTGCGATATTGTATCATAAGAACCTCAGGACGAGGATGCTCAGGCTTTCCGGGCTGGATGAGATAAAAGGTATAGGCACAAAGAGGAAGAAGGCCCTCATCAATTATTTCGGCACAGTCGACAGGATCAAGGCCGCCGGGATAGACGAGCTTCTAAAGGTTGAGGGGATGAATGAAAAGTCGGCGCAGGATATTATCGGGCATTTTAAAAAGCAATGAGTTTACAGGATTTGAAAAGAAGGTATACAGGATAGTTGCCCTGGTCCCTCGAGGCTCAGTTCGTTCGTATAAGTGGGTTGCCGATAAGACGGGCCGGCCCCGCTCATGCAGGGCAGTGGGAAACGCGCTTAATAAAAATCGCTATCCATCTGTTATACCATGCCACCGTATAATAAAATCAGACGGCTCAATCGGCGGGTATGCGGGGGGCGCAGAGTTAAAGAAAAAGCTTCTTTGCAGCGAAGGGGTTGAATTTGTGTCCGGCCGCTGCCGTAATCTTAAGAGACGTTGAGGAGAGATATGCTGGAAGAGATAAGAGATGAGTTAAGAGCTATTGAAAAGAAGATCGATGAGCTTAGGGGGTATCTTTGACGTCGATGCCAAGGCGTTGGAGATAAAGGCCCTGGAGGGAGAGATATCCAAAGAAGACTTCTGGAGAGACGAGGCCCGCTCTAAAGAGATAATCTCCAAGCTGAAAGACGCAAAGGCAGTCGTCGAGCCTTTTTTAAAGATAGAGAATGATTTCAAATATATAAAAGAGATAATCTCGATCGCGCTTCCGGAAGACAACGAGTCTCTTGCGCATTTTAAGAAAGACATCGCAGGATTAAGACAGAGGGTGGATGAACTCGAATTCAGAAGCTTTTTAAGGGACGAGGCCGATAAGAATAACGCCATCTTAAGTATAAATGCCGGCGCCGGCGGGACAGAGTCATGCGACTGGGCAGCGATGCTCATACGAATGTATGTTAAATGGGCCGAGGGTAAGGGATATCAGATAATGCTCATCGACCAGCTTGCGGGCGAAGAGGCCGGAATAAAAAATGCCACGTTTCTCGTGAAAGGCGGCTGGGCCTATGGTTTTCTTAAATCGGAGTCGGGTGTGCACCGTTTAGTCAGGATCTCGCCGTTCGACTCGAACAAGAGACGGCATACCTCATTCGCCTCTGTTGACGTAATTCCGGAAATATCGGACGACGTTAAAATAGATCTGAAGGAGGCCGATTTAAAGATCGATACCTACCGCGCGGGAGGCAAAGGCGGGCAGCATGTGAACAAGACCGACTCAGCTGTCAGGATCACGCACATGCCCAGCGGCATAGTCGTTCAATGCCAGAACGAACGTTCTCAATACAAAAACAAAGCGATGGCGATCAAGATATTGACGTCGAGGCTTTATGAGAAGGAGAGGATGAAGAAGGTAAAAGAGATCGAAAACGCTTATGAATCGAAGAAAGAGATAGCGTGGGGAAGCCAGATCAGGTCCTATGTCCTGCATCCTTATTCTATGGTCAAAGACCACAGGACCGCATACGAAACCTCGCAGGCTCAGGCTGTGCTTAACGGCGATATTGACGGATTGATAGAAGCGTATTTAAAGGGGAACAAAAAGAAACCAGCCTGCCCCGGCAAGGATGACTGTCAGGCCGGGGAAGCCAGTAACCAGTAACCAAATTCTGGTTTCTGGTTACTATAGGTAAAAATGCTAAATTACATACTCAAAAAAATAATGGGGACGCAGAACGAAAGGGCATTGAAAGTTTTATGGCCGCTTGTCGAGTCCGTAAACTCATTCGAGCCGCAGGTCTCGAAACTGTCTGATGCCCAGTTACGCGCCAAGACCGATGAATTCAAGCAAAGGATTGCCGAAAGATACAAAGCTTTATTAGGCGAATGGAGAGATCTTGAAGAGGCCATCGCCGGCTCAACATCACCCGATGAGAAAGAGAAGATAAAACGTAAGATCCGCGACATGAAGAACAGGATTTTCGAGGATGTGCTGCCGGAAGCGTTCGCGGTAGTCCGGGAGGCCGCTAAAAGGCGGATAGGTATGCGCCATTTCGATTCCCAGCTGGTGGGCGGGATAGTCCTGCATCAGGGAAAAATAGCTGAGATGGCGACAGGTGAAGGCAAGACGCTCGTGGCGACACTGCCTGTATACCTGAATGCCCTGACTGGAGAAGGGGTGCATGTAATTACTGTTAACGACTATCTCGCGAAAAGGGACAGGGGCTGGATGGGGCCGGTATACGAATTCCTGGGGTTATCTGTCGGGGTCATACAGCATGACATGGACCAAAAATCGCGCAAGGATGCTTACGCCTGCGATGTCACTTACGGGACTAACAACGAATTTGGGTTTGACTATCTGCGCGATAACATGGTCGTTCATAAAGACGACATGGTTCAGAGGGGGGGCAATTACGCGATAGTCGATGAGGTGGATTCGATACTTATAGACGAGTCGAGGACGCCGCTTATAATATCCGGTCCGGCGGAGGAATCGACGGATAAATATTATATAATAAATAAGATAGTCCCGGGGTTAAAGGGCAGGCAGATAACCGATAAAGACGAGATAGACGCTAAATACAAGGGGCTTGATATAGAAAAGGGGATCGATTATGTAGTGAACGAAAAAAATCATACGGTTAATCTTACGGAGGAGGGCGTGGTTAAGTGCCAGGGGCTTCTCGGCGTGAAAAATCTATATGACGATATCCAGTCCGAGTGGGAGCATCATATTAGGCAGGCGGTAAGGGCGCACTGCCTTTACAAAAATGACGTTGATTACGTGGTGAAAGACGGCGAGGTCGTCATCGTCGATGAGTTTACCGGACGTCTCATGCCGGGAAGGCGATGGTCGGATGGGCTGCATCAGGCTGTGGAGGCAAAAGAAGGCGTCAAGATCGAGAGGGAGAATCAGACGCTTGCCACCATAACTTTTCAGAATTACTTCAGGATGTATAAAAAATTAGCCGGCATGACCGGTACCGCCGAGACGGAGGCTGTAGAATTTGGCAAGATCTACGGCCTGGATGTCCTTGTGATACCGCCCAACAAACCAATGAAGAGGACCAATTTTGCGGATGCCATATACAAGACCGAGAGGGAAAAGTTCAACGCTGTATGCAGGGAAATAGCCGAGCTGCATAAAGCCGGAAGGCCTGTCCTGGTGGGCACCATATCAATAGAAAAGTCAGAGCATCTGAGTAATATGTTGAAAAGGATGATTGTACCTCATCATGTGTTGAACGCTAAATATCATGAGCAGGAGGCGCAGATCATAGCGAATGCGGGTCAGAAGCATTCCGTTACCATAGCCACGAATATGGCCGGCAGAGGGACCGATATAGTATTGGGCGAAGGAGTTGCCGGTCTTGGCGGCCTTCACGTCCTCGGGACAGAGCGTCATGAAGCCAGGCGTATAGATAATCAGCTGCGAGGCCGTTCCGGACGGCAAGGCGATCCCGGTTCCAGCAAGTTCTATCTGTCGCTGGAAGACGACCTCATGAGGATATTCGGCTCAGACAGGATAAAGCTTATAATGGATAAACTTGGAATGGAGGAGGGGCAGGACATACAACATCCTTTCATAAATAAGGCTATCGAGACGGCGCAGAAGCGGGTAGAAACGCATAATTTTGAGATAAGAAAGCATCTGCTTGAATACGATAACGTCATGAACAGGCAGAGAGAGGTAATATATGAAGAGAGGCGCAAGGTCCTGTGCGGGGAAGATCTTAAGGAATATATATATGAGATAATGGAAGAGGTCCTCGATTACGCTCTTGAAACATACCTCAATGAGAAGGTCAGCGTCGATAATTGGGATTTTGATGCTCTAATGCAATATTTTGATTCGAGGTTCAATATTAAGACCAGCGACTTGAATTTAGAAGAGCGGCGCAGGCCCGATATAAGGGACGCTATATTTGAGCGCATGAAAAATGCGTATGAAGAAAAGGAGAAATCTTTAGGCAAAGACATGGCCAGGCACCTGGAGAGGATGATACTGCTGCAGGTAGTTGATTCGAGATGGAAAGACCATCTCTACGCAATGGACAGCCTGCGGGAGGGCATAGGCCTGCGGGCATACGGTCAGCGCGACCCATTAGTGGAATATCAGCACGAGGCATATGTCATGTTTATGGACATGATAGATCGTATAAAAGAAGAGACGCTCGAATACCTGTTTAAGATAAGGGCGGTAAAGGAAGAAAAGGAATCATCCGTATTCGACTTTTCGCGTCAGCAGCTTGTGCATGAGGAAAAGAGCCAGTTCCAGGATGTGCCCGCAGGGCCGGAAGAAGCTCAAAGCCCCACGGCCCGGTACGAAGGTCAATTGCCGCAGGAGAATGCGCCAACTTATAAAAGAGAATCTCCCAAGGTAGGGAGAAATAGCCCCTGCTCATGCGGCAGTGGTAAAAAATATAAAAAGTGCTGCGGGAAATGAAAAAAAGCTTTCAGCTTTCAGCTTTCAGATTTCAGATTATATTGCCGGCAACCTCCGCCGTTTTGCTTATTTTGTCCTTTCCGAATTTCAATCTCGAATTTCTTGCATGGATAGGGCTTGTACCGCTCTTATTTGCTATTGAGAATAAAAGGCCGGTTCAGGCTTTTTTCATATCGTATCTCACAGGGGTATTATTTTTTCTCGGCACGATATATTGGCTTATACACGTCACCCTTCCGGGAATGGCCTTAGTCGTTTTATACCTGGCTCTTTACTTCGGGGTGTTCGGCCTTGCCCTTTCCTTTTGTAAGCTGCCGGCTGCCGGTTACCGGCCGCTTTTTTTCATCCCGGCGCTGTGGGTATCTCTTGAATTATTGCGGTCTCATCTCTTAGGAGGGTTTGGCTGGGCGCTTCTTGCGCATTCCCAGAGTTATGCCTTGCAGATCATCCAGATATCGGATATCACAGGGGCGTACGGCGTAAGCTTTCTCGTCGCTATAGTAAATGCGGCGGCCTTTCTTGCAATAAGGAATTTCAAAAAAGAAGATCGGCCCTTTCCTTATCTTGCGCTGGTTTTTTTTCTGGTCTTATGTTCGCTTGCATACGGCATTTTGAGGGTCAATAACATCTTTACGGGTGAGGCCCTGAGGGTTGCGGTCATTCAAGGAAATATACCGCAGGCAAAGAAATGGGATGCCGGCTTCAGGGAACAGATAATGAATAAATACGAATCGCTTACCATGCGGGCGGCAGAGGAAGGCGTCGATTTAATCATCTGGCCCGAAACGTCGGTGCCCGGTTATCTTGAGAGCGAGAGAGACCTTTTTGATAGGATGAAATCGCTTTCGATAGCGGCGAAGACGCCCATTCTGGCAGGCGCGCCCACCGAAGACCGGAATCCGGACGTGTATTACAATAGCGCCATCCTCTTTGCCGATGACGGGCGAGTGATAGATCGCTATGATAAAATCCACCTTGTGCCTTTCGGGGAGTATGTGCCGCTGAGGAAGGTCTTCTCATTTGTAGAGAACTTTGCCGCCTCGCCTATAGGCGATTTTACGGCCGGCAAGACCCATAAGGTATTCAAATTTTTTATAGAAAGAAATTTCAAGGATAAGAATTCCAGCTGGAGATTATTAAAGAAGGTGAATTTGTCGTGCCTTATCTGTTTTGAGGATATATTCCCCGGCCTTACGCGGGAATTCGTTAAGCGGGGCGCCGTCTTTCTGGTCAATATTACAAACGATGCCTGGTTTGGGCGGTCCGGCGCGGCGTATCAACACGCCCAGAGCTCGGTCTTCAGGGCGGTCGAAAACAGGGTCAACGTCGTCAGGGCCGCGAATACGGGACTGTCCTGTTTCATCGACCAGAAGGGAAAGATAACAGGCGCTGTCGAATCTAAAGGAGAGAATTTATTCGTGGATGGATTCAAGATACAGGAGATAGTCCTTACAAAGACAGGAACCTTTTACACGAGATACGGGGATGCATTCGCGTACCTGTGTGTGTTTGTCACGCTTGTCATTGGTTTTTGGACGAAGCGAAATTAGAGAAATATTTTAAGGTATGGCTATAGGGTTTCACAAAATTCCCTCTCCCCCCGCAGGGGGAGAGGGCTAGTGCGAGGGGAAGGCTTACGATCGACAGCGAGGGCCAAATTGGGAGGCGGTCAATGGACGGACATATAATTACGGATAGAAATAAGCAGATGTGGATGATCGCTATCGTTGCCGTTTCAACTTTTATGTTTACCCTTGACTATGGAATGTTGAACATATCGCTGCCGGCCATTTCCCGTTATTTTGGCGTGGGCCTTGACATTGTCGAAAGATTGCCTCTTGCCTATTTATTAATCGTAACCGGCACGTTGCTTGGGTTTGGAAAGTTGGGGGATGTAAAAGGATTTAAGAGGATCTTTGTTTTAGGATTATGCATATTTGCTTTGGGCACTTTTTTGTGCGGCATCTCCCAGGGCATGAACATGCTCCTCGCCTTTAGAATATTTCAGTGCCTTGGCGAGGCCATGTTCAGCCCGACCGGTATCGCGCTTATCACGGCATGCCTTCCTCATAATATAAAGGGAAAGGCGCTCGGGATTGTGGCAATGGCGCAAGGTTTAGGATTTTGCCTTGGGCCGGCCGCGGGCGGTTTTATAAATTCCCATTTTGGCTGGCGTTATATATTTTTTATAAATATACCTATCGGTATAATTACCGCCCTTTTGGCGCGTAAGCTGCTTCCGGAAAGACAGCCTAAAATTCATGATGCCGGATTCGACTCGATCGGCGCGGCCTTTATATTCATCGCGTTGTCCGCCTTGATCTTCGGCTTGAATTCAGTTATCGGGATGGGATGGGTCAGCAGGATAGTGCTCGTTTGTTTCGCCGTTTCTGCGGTATCTTTTATTATTTTCATAGCCCGGGAGAAAAAAATCTCTTATCCGATTCTGGACCTTGGCCTGTTCAGCAACAGGGATTTCGCTTTTGCAAGCGGCTCCGTTTTCCTTGCCACATTTATTTATATGGGGATAACTTTTCTCTTTCCGTTTTATCTTGAACTGGTGATGGGGCTGAATGTATTACAGGCAGGTTTGGTCCTGATGACCCCGGCATTCATGATGATGGTAACGGCTCCTTTTGCGGGTAAGCTGTCCGACCTGATAGGTTCGCGCAAACTCTGTTCTTTTGCCATGGCGCTGGCAACCCTTTCATTCGTGATGCTTGCCTTTGTGGGCCGGGATTCCGGTATGCCTTTCGTAATTTTGTGTTTTTTGGTATCGGGTTTCGCGATGGGATTTTTTCTCGCGCCTAATAATAAACTTGTTATGGCGCACGCCCCTTTAGACAGGCAGGGGATGGCCGCAGGGGTATATAAGATAGTGCTGAGCACGGGCAGCGTTTTCGGGATAGCGCTCCTGCCGCTCATATTCATACATGCGGCCCTATTGCGGACAGGAGGCGCCCATATAAAGTTTGCTGAGATCAAAAAATCGCCTGACATTATGATGGCGGGATTCCATGGCATATTCGTAGCGGGCATTTTCATCTGCTTATTGGCGTCAGTATTTGCCGCATTAGCCAGAGATAAGATCATGAAGGACGTCACGAATAGGTGACAGTCACTTTTCGGGACTAAACGTCCCCTGCCGGGATTATTGTTTGTAATACACGATATCGCACGGTTGGTCTTTCATCGTTTGACATAAAGGACAATCGTCGTCAAGGTCATTGTCAATTTGACCATCAAGAACCTCATTTATCCTCTGTTTTATCTGTTCCTCCGTAGGATTATCCAGATGAATTATGTTATAGCCGTTTATCCGAGAAACCATAACATTTTCGCCGTACACTTTTGTTAATCGATTTAATGGTGTTGCGCCAGTCATCATATCACCTCCCATATGGTTTAAAGCTTTAATCCTCGTGTGGATGGAAACCTATGCGCCGTTTTGGTTTTTCCGGAGGCGTTAACAGTTGTCTTATTGCGTCAAAGACAACTTTGAACTGATAATCGTATTTTTTCTCTATTGCTGCTATTTTTCTTCTAAGGTCATGATTAGTTATAAGCATTCTTCTTAAATGAGTAAAGGCTCGCATGATCTGTATATTTACTAATATTGATAGCTCACTATTTAATACGCTTGAAAGCATAGCAACACCCTGCTCTGTGAATGCATAAGGCATAACCGTCGAATGTTTTAATGTGATGAACCGGTCGCAAATTGCGACCAGTTCAATTTTTTCAGACTTTGTCAATTGGAACATGAAATCCGATGGGAACCGCTTAATATTTCTTTTTACCTGTTCATTTAGTCTTTTTGTGCTTACTCTGTAAAGAAAAGCCAAATCCCTGTCTATCATTACCTTTTTTCCTCTCAGCATAAATATTTTGCTGGTTATTAGCTCTACCAATAATGCATCGGACATGTTAGTCGTCCTTTCTTGTTATATCTACCCCCACAAATTCCTGTCGAGACTCCTGTATGATATCGCTTCGGAGATATGATGCGCTTCGATGATGTCTTTTCCGTCCAGGTCGGCGATTGTCCGGCTTACCTTCAGGATTTTGTCGTAGGCGCGCGCTGAGATGCCGAGTTCCAGTATCGCGATCTTTAATAATTCCTCGCTTTCTTTGTCCATGACGCAGTAAATTTCCAGTTCCTTGGATTCGAGATGCGCGTTGAAGTTAACCCCCTCATTTTTATAACGTTTGTTCTGGACATCCCTGGCGGCGTCTACCCGCTTTCTGATAAGTTCGGACCCTTCGCCGCGGCGCTTGTCCGTAAGATGGCCTACATCTAACCGCGGCGCTTCAAGATGTATGTCTATCCTGTCTAAGAGCGGCCCGGATATCTTCGACAAGTATCTTTGTATCTGAAAAGGCGTGCAATGGCACTCTCTTTTCGGGTCGGTGAAATATCCGCACGGGCAGGGGTTCATCGCGGCAACCAGCATGAATTTGGAAGGGTAGGTGAGGGTATTGGCAATTCTCGAGATGGTGATCGATCCTTCCTCCATTGGCTGACGCATCACCTCAAGGACATTCTTCCTGAATTCGGGCAGCTCGTCCAAAAACAGCACGCCGTTATGCGCGCGGCTCACCTCGCCGGGCGTAGGATTGGTGCCGCCTCCGACCAATGCCGCGTCAGATATTGTATGATGCGGTGAGCGGAACGGGCGTGTGCCGACAAGGCCCTTATTGGGAGAGAGGATCCCCGCCACGCTGTGGATCTTGGATGTCTCCAGGCTTTCCTCAAGCGTCATCTCGGAAAGGATGGTCGGCAGGCGCTTGGCCAGCATGCTCTTTCCCGAACCGGGAGGGCCTATGAGAAGGCAGTTGTGGGATCCCGCGGCCGCGACTTCAAGGCCCCGCTTTACGTGTTCCTGCCCTTTAACGTCGCTGAAATCTACCCTGTATTTTGAATTTCTTTTAAATTGATGCGCAAAATTTGATTCTACGGGTTTTATTGAGAATACCCCGTTCAGAAAATCTATGATATCTTTAAGCGTATCAGCCGGATATACTTCTACGCCTTTAACCACGGCGGCTTCCCTGGCGTTATCTTTCGGCAAGATAAATTTATTTTTCCCCATTTTAGATAATGACATAGATATCGGCAAAGCGCCTTTTATCGTTTTTAGCCTGCCATCCATGGAAAGCTCGCCGCAAAAGGCATGAGCGGATAGTTCATCGTGATTTATGACGCCCTGCGATGAAAGGATCGAGAGGGCGATAGGCAGATCAAACGACGCCCCTTCTTTCTTTAAGTCGGCGGGGGCAAGGTTTATCGTGATCTTTTTTGATGGGAATGAATAGCCGGAACTTTTAATGGCGGCCTTGATCCTGTCCCGCGATTCCCGTATTGCGAGATCCGGCAGACCCACGATATTAAAACCCGGCAGGCCTTCGCTTATGTATGTCTCTACCGTGACCTCGCAGGCATCTATTCCGTTTACGCAGCTTGAATAAATTTTCGCAATCATGTCGTAACCCTTTCTATCTACAGGTTAGATTTGGAATTTAGACATAATCGTCCTCCACAGCATTCTCGATTATTTCTATATTTTCCACCCCGTATTCGTAATTCAATTTTACCGAAACCACGTCTATTCTCCACTTCAAATCCATAAGGTTGTACCTTCTAAGGTAGGAGAGGGCGCATATAACCACATGTCTTTGTTTTGCTCTCGTTACCGAGATATACGGAGGGCCGAGAGAAGATGTTACGCGGGTCTTGACCTCGACAAAGACTATAAAACCTTTATGCCTTGCGACAAGATCGATCTCGCCCAAGCGTGTGCGGACATTTTCCGCGAAGATCTTATAGCCTTTTCGTTTAAGGAGCTCTCTGGCCTTTTCCTCGCCAAGCGCGCCGATAAACCTATTCTCACGGCCCATTCGCTTACCCTCCGTATGCTTCCAACACGAGCTTTTCTATCTCGTCTTTCACCTCCCGTTTTAAAGGTACTACGGTGTTATACCACTTGCCATCCTTGCCTTCTTCGCGAGGCATGCTCACGAATAGGCCCTTCTCGCCCTCGACAATCCGCAGGCCCTTTACCACGAAAGCGCCGAGTATAGAAAGGTCGCAGAAGGCTTTTGTAGAACCGGTCCCGTCCAGCTTATGGATCCGGACCACTTCCATACCAAGATTCTCATCTGCCATTTCACTCACCTCCCTTCCATCAGAGGGAATTTCCCCTCACCATATAAGACGTGAAAAATGCCCAAATTGTTGCAAAATATTTTAAAATATTCCGAAATTGTTGTCCCGCAAAACAGCTTTATTGAAAAAAAGGTAATAGATCAGAGTTTTAAAAGACGGTGATAAAAAGGGGTCTGACCCAACGCGTCTATTATGCGGTGAATGGGTCTGACCCCTTTTTACTTTTTACAGATAGCTTGCTATGCCA
>JAUYDB010000162.1 GCA_030691985.1 Candidatus Omnitrophota bacterium
TAAAACCCGAAAATAAAACCTACCTCAAACAGATACTGCGCCACGAATACGCCCATATTCAGAGCGCAGGCGAAATTAGAGCCACCATTGCCGAACGAAATCCGATACGGCTTCTCTTTAATATCTTGCCTCTAATATTCAATCGTATCTTTATAACGCTTCAAGCGCCTCAACGCGACATCATGCGGATGTCGGATGACGAAATACTCGGCCTGATGCCGGCGGATCTTCCTGATGTGCAAAACATTACAAGGCATACGCTGAGAGTAGGCGGGATTGCTGCGAGGATAGCCGAAGAGATGGGGGTTGAGGGAGGCGACATAGGTCTGCTCCAGCGCGCGATATTGGCCCATGATATTGGGCAAACCGAAAAATATTATTATAAAGACGCGTTCGTTCGCATTAAGTCTGGTATACATGCATTGCAGAATGATGACAGGACGGAACCTGTTAAACGCCACTTGGAAAGGTGGCTTGAGGATGTAGCGCCGAGATATGCGGCTCCTCAGGCAATTGACGAAACGAGAAAAGCGGTTGCCGCAACCAACGACCATTGCCTTATATGGGAATTATATATCGCGGGCGCGGTTCTGAAAAAAACCGGCCTGACGGCAGAAGAGAAAGTCGTTGCGAGAAACATGTTTAGCCACGGCGCTTCCTCAATAGCCAGACTCGGCGATCATAATATCCGTTATACCGCGGAGTTACGGCTGCTCGTCCAATATCATCATGACTATAGCCAGCTTGACGACATCCTCGGGCTTATGGAAACCAGGGGTGAAATCACACCCGAGAGAGCAGAGATGCTGCGTCTGCTTGAAAGCACCATCATAGTGGCGGATTCATTTGAGCAGGGTAATAACCATGAGCGCCTTGTCCAATTAGGAAACAAGGGCACAGTCGAGAGTTTCGGCGAGACAATAAATGGCTGGATAGCAAAACGTTTCAATGAGATGGAAGATATCGGCGAGAGAAGGCCGCTCGAAGCGCTGAAATCATTGCTCGCGGTCCGGGACCCAGCGGCAGGAGAGCTGAAAGTCGACACCCGCCTCGGTCAGATCATAGCAGATGCGCGCCAACCATTATCAGAAAAGGCAAAAAGAGAAGAGCCGCAACTTATCCTTACCGATGAAGACAGGGCTTTCATGCGCAGCGTAGATGAGGAAAGGGCCAAACCTCGCGCTCCACCCCATGTGCCGTCGGCAGCGCCTATTCCTCAAAACGTGACAGATATCGATCCGGATGTCCTGCTCAATACATACAACCACGGTTCGTTGCGCGGCCACGTGGCCAGGGCCACTGCCATAAATATGAGGATCGGCCGTGAACTTGGCCTTACGGAAGACGAACTTAAGGTTTTGGAATACGCATCTACACTGCACGATGTTGGCGCGGACGTCAGATTCGCGAATATGCCTCTCTTCGGAGAGCTTTCAGAGAAGCTGAAGGCCGCCGTATCGCAGGATCCACGTAAGATATCCATAAAAGACGCGAGCAATATGCTTGTTCAGAAAATAGCAGAGGCGGAGGGGATGGCCGCAGTGCCTAAAGATTCAACTGCTCGGTATGGACTGTTCAGAAAAGGCGTGGAGAGGGTTGTAGGCCTGCCGGACACGGAGATCGCCAAAAATGAAGAGATGTGGATGTCCATATATGACGTCGCCGACAATACGCTCAAGATTTTACAAACAGATCGCATACGCTTGCTGAAAGATATAGAGGTCCTGCTTAAATATCATACCGATTACGCCCAATTCCAGAAGGACTCAAAAGAGGAACCCGGCCTGATGCAGGGGCTCACATTGTCAAAAGAAAGAATGTCGCTCCTTCTGTCCCTCCTATATCTTACCGATATGTTCGAACACGGCAACAATAAGGTCACCCAGCTTGCGCAAAGAGGGAGAGACCGCGTAGAGAACTTCCCTGAGACGTTCGGGTTCATTGAAAAGAAATTCGCTTCCATGAAGATGTTTGAGCGTTATAACCGCATGCCTCTGGATACCCTTGTGAGATTGATATGCGAGAAGGATAAGGAATTATTTGGCGCGATTACCGCCGCGAGAGAATCGAGCGCGCTTTCGGATGAAGACTTGCTATTTATCGAGGAGAACGCCAAGGTTCGTCTCGTGCCGTTTGTGAGTGAGCGTGGTCGGGACAGAGAGACGGTGATGGCGATCAAGGTATTTAAGAAAGGCGAGATTGCTCTCCATGCCGTTACGCCTCAATTCCAGGAAGATATGGAAGAGAACTACGGCATGCTGCGTGACGATCCGAAAGGCATGTATCATAAGTATAAGCTTAGAGGCGGTCCGGTTCAGAAGGTTTACGATAAAGCGCCTGACTATAAACATGTCCGTAAAGACGTATGGACGATAGAGCGGCATCTTGCGGAGTTTAGACGGACCCATCCGGACCTGGACGTTGTCGGCTATGTCGGCAACGGAAATATACTGGCCAACCCCGGCTCCACCGCTTATGTCGACGGAAAACTCTACGCCGTTGAGCAGGAGAAGGAGCTTATTCATAAGGGGCAGGGCAGAAGCTACCCGTCTCTCATATGCTGGGCCGAGGACGGCCATTATACCGTGGAAGAGGTTTCTTTCACGCCGGATGAGAGGGTTATTCAGAGATCAACGGGTGATGATATAACGAAGAAGATTCTCTTTACAAATTCGGGGATAGGCATTCTCAGGTTAGATCCGGAGGGTAGATCGGAGCCTTATGATCTTGCCGCAAATTGTTGGCATGATTATGACGTCAGGCATTATCTCGATTTCCCATTCATTCCCGCAGGCAACGTTCACTTTGGGGTGAGCCAATTCTACGATGACCAGGGCAAGGTTATAAATGGCTTGCTCGCACCGGCTATCAATGAAGAGCCGGTTGTGCTGAAATTGGAAACAAAAGATGATACTGGCAGGAAAGTTGCGCTCAGTGACGAGCAGATACAGGGATTGATATCCGGATTGACAGAAAAGGGTTACGTCCAGGCCGCGTCTGAAGACACAGTGGGATATGGCTCATATTATATAGCTGAAGGCAGGGGCGAGATAAAGATCGCCTTCATGCGCGGCATAAATCCTCATAACATAGCCGGAATTGATAAAGATGGGAATCTTGTCTGGATAATAGTAGCCGGTAAATCAAACAGAATAGGAATTACATTCAAAGAGGCCCAGAGTAAACTGAAGGAGATGGGAGTGGTCAGCGCGGTCATATTCGATAACGGCGCCGACGCCATGATGAACATCGCCGGCTACTATCCGATACCGTCATTCCAGGCCAGAGACAGGATTATGTCGCTATCGGTATTTGTCAACCGCGCGCCTCCAGCCGTTGCGGTTGATGCGCTCAGTCCGCAGCCCGCCGCCGGAATGGCTCATGTGATAGAGGCGCCATCCGCCATGCCCGCCGCAACTAAGGTGGAACTCGCCGCGGCCGCTGAAAGATTGGCTGATCAGAAAGCGCTAAAAATAACCGCTACCGATGGGGAAAAGTTCATCTTTACATATGAACCGAAACCGGCTGATGAATACGGTGAGAATGTTTTCAGGATACAGGTTACCGATAGCCGCAATGATAACGTAGGATATATTGATGTCTATGGCAATACGATAGATGAAAGTTTCGATTCAAGATGGGATGTCAAGGTATACGACGCGATTGAGGTAAAGCCAGAATATAGAAAAAATTATAGAGGTATAGGCAGGGCACTAATGTTACTCGCAATGTCCATAGTGTCATCCAGAAATTATCCCGATTTCGTTGTCAAGCATCCAAGGGCCGCCGAGAATAACAGGTTCTATCTTGAGCTGGGATTTGAATGGCAGCCGAACGCCGACGAGCCAGAACGTCCGAACCTGGTATTCAAGTTTTCCAAAAAGGCGTTGCCGAAGGAAATCCAAATTGAACGCCTTGCAACACCTCGGCCGCCGCAAGGTGTTTCGCCCGAAGCCGTCGAGCCGGGGGATCAGCAGCCGCCGGCGATATCAGCGGCAAGGACGCTCGGTCATCTTTTAAAAGAGACAAGCAAAGATATGCTTTTGCGGCTCTTCAATAGGAGATTTATAATATTAGCCATTGTTGTGACAGCAATTATTTTTGCCTTTCCGAATGTGGTAGGCGGTGACGCCATACGAATATTTTCACACGCAACCGATACTATTAACACCATCTTCGGCGGCATAATAGGCCCGCTCGTCTTTTTGTCGGTCTTCACGGGGAGCGGCCTGGAGGGGGACGGGCCGACCATACGCAAACTGAAGGGGCCTATTCCAAAAGTAACGAATAGGCTATTCACTCGTTTGCAAAAGTCGATAAGGTCTCACATAAATAAAGAACGCGAAAGCAAATTTCCGGTTTTGCGAGAACCTGTAAATATTGCCGAGTTCACACAATCATTCCTGGATCAATGCCAATATTCTCGTTATCTTAAAGAGGTGTGCGAATCTAAGGATGACGGTTTTATGAGATTTTTAGCTAATACTATGTATGAAGGTTTAGCTTATGCCATAACCAATCCAAATAAACCGTTTATATCGCGGCCCGCCTTATCCGCGCAGTCCCCTGACGTTAAGTATCCGGCGCGGCCTTTGCTTGTAGTCGCATGCGAAGATAGGCCGGGCGTAGCCGGCTCTATAACAAAGCCCTTAGGGGATCAAGGAATAGATATTAGGGAGGAGTCTGTTTTTTACTTCGATGTTGAAAATTCCCCGGGCATATATGTCTATGCAGCAACGCTTGCAGAGCGCGATAACCGCGGCGGCATAGTTGAGTTAATCGATGCCGATTTAAAGCTTAAAGCCGGCGCGGGGAAAAAGTTTAATAGGGCCATGGAAGAGATAAGCCGCTCTTTGGCGAGAATATTAGCTAAAGAAGCGACGCTTGAAGCCGTATTGTTACAACACATCAGGCAGCAACGCAAAGGTGAAGAGGAAGTAATAAACTATGAGGACTTTGCCAGAGAGTTTCTTGGGAATGCGAATGTCTTGAGAGAGAGCTTTGACGATATCGAATATATGAAACGCGTTATTTTAACTGCATACGAACTTTCTTTGGGAGTGATAAAAAACCCCAATAATGCGCATTCCCGTGTTTACGCAAGCCCTGATTCGTCGCTAAGCGAACTTATGATAGCATGCGAACACAGGCATGGCATCTCTGAAATGAGATATATAGTAAGCGCAGTCCGTGACTTAGATCTAAAAGGTAATTTTTCGTTTGTAAAACATTTTTCCGATTATCCACAGCCAATATCCTTTAATATACTAAGATTTGAAGCTTCGCCTGAGCCCATTGTTTACAAAGAGAGGGAGGATATTGAGAGAGTTTTACATGAAGAACTTCAGGAAGTGCCGCTCTTGCGATACAGCATAATAGGGGCTGTATTTCAGAGCATTGAGACGGAATTATCGGAAGAGTATTTAGCTGTGAGTATAAGAGAAGTTATAGATAGATTCTTTATATTGTCGGCGGCGCACGAAGAAAATAGGTATAGACTTAACTTAATGCCCAGATACCCCGAAGACACAGAATGTGTAAGGGTGTTTGAGAAGAAGAAATTAGAAATAGCGAATAGGATAAGGTTAGTCTTCTCGCAGCAGCACGGTCGTATGCCCGCGAAAGTCAGTGTTACCGATAATGCTATTGAGATAGTAATAGATTTTAACGCTCAATCCCTTTCCGCCATATGTCTTGGGCTCGGAACGGGTGATTTTAAAACAGGGCCCGATGGAAAATTCAGGAAGTATGCTAAAGAAGAGACTATGGAAAAGGTAGAAAATATGGCCGAGCACTATCTTGCCGCCATGGATAAGAGCTCATCCGCATATGCAAAGTTATACGCATTGGTTTACGGATATGAGAAAGCGGAAAAACAAGGTCTTGCCAATTCGGGCTTTTTAGATCCGGATGGCTATGTTGAACCGCAAAGCCCGGGCATATCTTTATATCCGTCGGATCCGGATATTAGAATTGTTATGAAAAAGCGGGACCTCCCCGGACTGCTGGAGATTATTAATAATCCGGATAAAATAATTGAGACATTTTATCTCTTTAATAAAAAAACCGGAGAATATAAGCCGTTTTCAGGCGTAAAGTCTGACGGAGAAAAAGTGCGCGCAGGTGAGCTGCGGGTATTTAAAATAGAGTCATATCCGGAAAGAGAAGAGGGAAACCTTCGCTCCCATGACGAGCTTATCAAAGCGGCGGATTCAACGGCCTTTTTTGCTTCCGCTCTAACGAGATATGGCGCCGCAAGGAATGTAAAGAGGTACTTAATTACGGCAAGAGGCGGCATCCCGGTCTTTGCGGTGAAGAGCATGGATGACCTTATAGAACACAGGTCCTCGCCGAATTATCTCTTTTTTATATCCCAGGATACAACGGGGCTTGCAACCCGCAGGATGATGCACGCGAATATCGTAGAAAAAATTCGAGAATATAACGAAAGACCATCGCTAAAACCGAATACATTTGAACAGTTGACAAAAGATATGTGCGGCGAAGGCGGATTTCTCGATAAACACTATAATGCGGAATACGCGATTAAAAATAGAGAGACCAAAGAAGTAATCGGTGTATACAGGCCATACGATACAAAAACAAAAAAAATGCCGGACAATATTATGGAAAAGGAGATAACTATTTATGATCCGGAAGGCCGGTCCTACATAGGAAAGGCGGCCATCAGAGTTAAAAACGCGATTTCCGTGCGCGCTGAAAAAGCTAAAGAAACGGTAAGCATAGACGCCGCGGATGATTTCGCCGAATTCTTAAAGAGCGAAAAATTGAGCTTGGAAGATATAGAGATAGAAGGCGCAACAGCGTATCCATGGGCGGAGATAATGAACGCTTTATACAAACAACTCAAGGATGCGGGCATTCTGCGCGGCTTGCATGCCGAAGACCATGTTTGCGCCGCTGAGGAGTTCGCGGTCGGGTCGTTTGGCTTTATGTTAAAGTATATTATTGAGCGGAAGTCGCGAGAAGAAGGAATCCCTATTTTTGTAGATATGTATATGGCAGGTTTAAGCCTCTCGGAAGGGGATATATACGGTGATTCAGAACAGAAGATTATAAATATCCCCGAGGGATATCCGATTATGCGCGCAGACGAAATAGCCCGTGATTACGGCCTTACAATAGACGAAGCAGAGCAAGCCATATACCACACCTCACACATATCCGCCTGGATGCCGCAGCCTGTTATGATTACAAAAAGCGAATCTCCATGGTTAACAGAGACGCCTATAGTAGACGAAATCCCGATAAGTCCGGAAGACGCGGATGTAAGCATTCTGGCTTATTACGCGGCCCTCTCGTATTATGGCACTTGCCACGCCGAAGGTCTTATAGGATTTAAGGAGAAGTATGAGGGGCGTGGTTCTAAAGAGAGCGAAGATAGGGTCAGCGCACATTTAGAAACAGCAACCTGGCCAAGCCCCCGGGAAGTGCCGCCGGAAAGGCGCGTTATCATGCTTATAAACGGGGCCGAATCGGCAGGGGTAAACGACTACTTCGCGCTTCTTGCCAGGAAGCTGGCCCAAAAGGGCTATTCTCTTGAGCTCGTGAAGTTCGGTTTGGATGGGCTTGTGAAGGAGAAGGATGAATTTGACAAGAAACGCGCATGGGTAAGCGAGTCAACCTCAGAGGAGATACTTCATATGCCCGGCGCAGTGGAGGGGACAGCGAGAGTAAAACTTGGAGACGCAGCGCATCCAGAGTATATGACAAACGCCATAAGGAACTTAGAGGGCTACTGCAAGACGATAGTCGTGGTCGGCGGAAACGACAACATGTTCGAGGCAACCAAGATTGCCAATGAATTCAAGGCGCGCGGCATAGACGATATGGAGGTTATAGCCCTTCCCAAGAGCATAGACTACGATGCCGAAAAAGTATATATGATAGGCGCGGATACGGCCGGCACGCAGGCAAACAGGCTCGTCATCCGCTCGGCTCCGCTTCCGAGAAGGGCGAAGGGTGAGCCGAACAAGTGCCGCGTCATAGAGGTAATGGGCAGGGATATGGGATATCTCACCGCTACGGCAGGCAATATGGCGCCGCGCGACCTTACCGGATATACGCAGGCTGAGGTAGATAAGATGAACCTGATTAAAGATACGATGGTGGTGGCCCTTCCTGAGTGGTCATTTGACGCCAGGGCTCGCGCCGTTCACGTCTCATTGGCCGACATTGTCCACGCCGTCAGAAAGAAGATACAAAAATACGGCGCCGCTACCGTTGTGGTCTCGGAGGGCTTCAAGTTCGAGTATTGGAAAGATGATATTGGTATGGTACACATGGATCCGGTGCTTGAGAAGTTACTCCAAAACCCATTCTTCAAGTCGAAATTCGAAAATATTGGTAGGGACGAACAGGGTAATCCTAAACTCAACGAATTGGCCATAGGAGACTTCATAACCCAGGCCATCAACATGGAGTTGGGCGAAGAGCTCGGCCTCGAAAGAGACAATAACCTGCAGTATGAACTATTGGGTTACAGCTATAGGGCGACCGAGCCGAACGAGCTTGACAAAGTAGTCGCCGACGTCGCCACGACCGAGGTTTCTCGTATCATCACCACTCCCGAAGAAAGACAGAAGGTTATTAACAAATCAGGTGTCTCGGTCGCTGTGCCAAGAGGGGTTAAGCGCAAAGAGGATGCCAGGGCCGAGGTTATGGACCTGCCCAAGTCAAGAGACACAACCGACTTAAAAGACGGCATGTTATATTCCGCGAAGGAGCTTGCCGCCGCAAATGTATTAGGGGTGATGGATGCGACCGCGCCTCTTCCTGAAGCGCCAACAACCATCCCCGCTCATCCGAAGGGATGGGATTCTACTATAGCCATAAATGCCTTAAACTCTCAAGCGGAATCTGCCCTGGACATG
>JAUYDB010000191.1 GCA_030691985.1 Candidatus Omnitrophota bacterium
GGCAATCTACCCGTAAAGATCGACGATGATGCCATTAAACATCTTGCCAAAATTTCCGAAGGCGATGCGCGCCGCGCCTTGCAGGCGCTTGAAGTCGGCGTCCTGACGACTAATGCCGGAAAAGATAAGAAGAGACACATCACATTAAAAGTTGCGGAAGAGTCTATCCAGAAAAAGGCCGTTGTATATGATAAAGACGAAGACGGCCATTACGACACGATTTCGGCCTTCATAAAATCCATGCGCGGTTCCGATCCGGACGCGGCGCTTTATTGGTTGGCTAAGATGATATACGCCGGCGAAGACCCGCGTTTCATAGCCCGCCGGATCATAATATGCGCATCCGAAGATGTGGGTAACGCCGATCCGCAGGCTCTTGTCATCGCGGCTGCAGCGCTTGAATCCGTTGAATTTGTCGGAATGCCGGAAGCACGCATACCATTGGCGCAGGCCGCCGTTTATGTCGCATGCGCTCCGAAATCAAACGCCGCATATCTGGGGATAGAAAGCGCGCTCAAGGATGTCGAAAAAAGAAATACGCTGGAGGTGCCGAACCATCTAAAGGACGCCACTCTTGACTCGGACGCGTTCGGCCACGGCAAAGACTACAAGTACGCGCATGATTATGAGAATCATTATGTGAAACAGGAGTATAAACCCTCCGATAAAATATATTACGTTCCCACCGAAATAGGCCATGAGAAGAAAATTAAAGAATGGCTCGAAAATCTCAAAAAAAAGATTCAGGATGAATAAAAAAGCGATCGTGCTGCTTTCAGGCGGACTAGACAGCATTCTCGCCGCTAAATTGATGCTTGAGCAGGGCGTGGATGTATTGGCGGTCAACTTTTCAGCGAAGCTATGCATGTGCGGGTGCAAAACAACCGGAGAGAGCCCCGCCGAAGCGGCGGCTAAAATGCTTGGCATACCGTTAAATACGATAGATATGACCGGGGATTTTATTGAGATAATAAAAAACCCGCGTTATGGACATGGGGCGAATATGAATCCGTGTATCGATTGCAAAATTTACATGCTAAAACGCGCCAAAGATATGATGAGCGAAGCAGGCGCTTCGTTTCTTGTAACGGGCGAAGTATTAGGCGAGCGGCCCATGTCGCAGAGAAGAGA
>JAUYDB010000053.1 GCA_030691985.1 Candidatus Omnitrophota bacterium
ATTTCCTCTCCCCCGAAGGGGGAGAGGATTAAGGTGAGGGGGAAATTGCGCCAATTTGGACAGCTATGTATTTATATACTATCTGTCTTGAAATAATCCTCGATCCCTATGGCTTTATTTATGCTTGCAAGCGATGTGTGGCATTCTGCCAACGCCTGCAGGCAGCCAAACTTCTCCTGCGCCAGCTTTATCATGCTCTCTATGACGTTTGAATCCTGGGCCTCATCCATGCCCCTCTTCATCCGCGTAAATTCCAGGTCACTCTCCTGATATTTGACTTTATTCAACGCCGTATCCACCTGCATGACGGCCTTCTCGTAGCCAAAACAGCTCTCTCGCGCTTCAAGGACTATGTCCTGCCTTATCTTATTGAATTCCTGCCTCGCTTTATCGAAATCTATCTCCGCCAGTTTTTTATCCGAGTAGTAGTCGAGTTTATCTAAGAATTTGAATTTATAGGTCGACGTATTGGCTTCGGTGCCCTGGTACGTGCTTACGGCCGGCGCCCACTGCTCTCTTATCCATACATATTCACCTGTGGAGCCCCAAAAAGGCATGGAGGTCTTAACGCCGGCATACCACTGCTGCCACATCTTTCTGTTATCACCCGGAAGCTGGTCGGGAGAGGCATACTCATCCTTGGCAAGGCCCCACTGGCCCAGCAGGTCTACCTTAGGCCAACCCTTCGCCTTAGCGATGCCTTTGGCGTAATTATAGTAATCAACCATGAGCGAATTTATCTTCATCTCCGGCCTGTTCAAAAAAGCGGCGGTAAGCACGCTTTCAAAATCCACCGCTATTTTCTTAAACTCGAGGATACCGTCCGCAATATCTATTCTGTCACGCGGGTCTATATTAATGGCCTGCTTTAGTATCAATTCCGCCACGGAGACGTCTCCCCTTGCGGCAGTAAGCTGATATTTAACCTGGCTTGACTGGGAATTGACATTAAGAAACTCGAGTTTTGATGAGACGCCCGCCTCAAACTGCTTCCTCATCATATTTAATATCTTCTCAACTTCCTTCGAAAGCTCTGTCTGCAGTTTAAGGTTCCCCTTTGTCTTGGCAAGAGTATAGTAGGCCTTCTTCACCTGCAAAACCAGCTCATTTTTAATCTTTTGATAATCTGTCTTTGTGATCTGCAAATTTACCTCGGTTTGCTTCATTGTATAATAGAGCTCGCCTCCGTGAAAAATCGGCTGCTGTCCTTCAATATATTGTTTTCTTGTTACATACGCCCTGGCATTGACTCTTCCGGTGCCTTCCTCGAATAACAATGTCACGGACGGAAGCATGTTTCTGCGCGCCTCGAACACCCTCATCTCGGCCAGTTTCATGCTCTTCTCGGCAATTTGCAGCGGCAGATGATTTTTAACAGCTATGGCTATGCATTCGTCTAAGCTTAAGATACCCCATCCTTCTTTGCCCTTTATCGGAACATCTATTAAGCCCAGTTCTCTCGTAAAGACCTGCTTGGTCATTATCTTCTCTTTTTTATTCTTTGTTTCATTTTCGGTGATAAGCAAAAGCCCCGAATCCGGCGAAGCGGAGATTGTCCTTTCGTTCGGCGGGGCCTCAATTTCTTTTTTCGAAGCCCCGTTTTCGGGAATGGTTATCTCTTCTTCGGCCGCTCCCCGATCCTCAAGGCCTGTCGTTTCTAATTTAATCTCTTCTCTATCCGAGCGGTTCTCTCTATCGGCTGAATCCGCCGCTAAAGACGCCCCTCTATAGTCTATGGCGCTTAAAAATAAAAGCCAGAAAAAAACGCCTGACAGCAGCAAAAAAAATGACGGCTTAAAATTATTTGAATGAGTCAACATGTTTTACCTTAAAGCGGTGGAGCTTCACTATTATCCCTGCCCCGCCTTCTTGAGCCTCCTGTACTCTCTCATATATTCCTTCATATAATTCCTGTGGCGCTCCCTGTGCTCTTCTCTATAAAGCTTCAGATACTCCTGGTGCCTCTTGCGCCATTCGAGAGACCTTTGCTGGCAGGTCTCTTTCCATGACGAGTCCTGAATCTCTTTGTATTTAAAATAATTGGGATTTCTGTCCCGCCAGCCCTTCATATTATTGAGTTGCCGCTGGTATTGACATTCCAGCGAGGAGCAGATGGACTGATTAGGCCTGTATTTATTCGGAAGAAACGATTTGCCGCAAATCAAACATTTTTTTTCTTCTTCCATAGAAACACCCCTTTTTGTTGCTTCGTTATAGCTATGTTAGTTTAAAATTTAAAATGCAAAAGTCAAAATAGTTGTGTCCTTCGGACCCACTTATGTCGAATTAAACCACAAGTCCCGACGGAGCCTGTATTTTGAGATTCGATCTTTGCCTACCCCTCACCCTTGCCCTCTCCCCTAAAGGGGAGAGGGGATTTCCTCATAATTTCCTCTCCCCCGAAGGGGGAGAGGATTAAGGTGAGGGGGAAATTGCGCCAATTT
>JAUYDB010000288.1 GCA_030691985.1 Candidatus Omnitrophota bacterium
GCGATAGTAAAACACTCGTCATTGCGAGCCCCGAAGGGGCGAAGCAATCTAAGGATGAGATTGCTTCGTCGCCATGAGTCAATTGAAATGCTCCTCGCAATGACGAATAGAGTTTCTTTAAGAACTGAACTGTTACCATTTTTTTCATCTCTCATTTTGATAAAAAATCAAAAAAGATTTGACAAAAGATGAAACATGTGCTATGCTTATAATCGCCCCGCAGAATTCCCTCTCCCCTTTAGGGGAGAGGGTTAGGGTGAGGGGTAGGAGGACGCCATGATCTTATCTGCAAACCTAAAACCAATCTTTAAAACGATCGCCGCAAGTATCGCGGCCATTTTTTTGTGGCAGCAGATATCATGGGCGGCGGACCTGATAGACATCACCTTACAGACACTCAATAGCGAACAGTCCCACACATTCGGCCCCGCCTATCTTCAGGATCAACAGGCCTCGCATGAAGCGCTGATCGATTTGAATCAGAACATAGAGAATTTCGCATTCGATCCGAATTCCCGCACCGTTGCGACTTCTGACGAAACCTCGATGACCGACGAGCCCCTGCCTTTAAAAGGTCCGCAGGGCGGATTTAGCGGCGAGCCAATGCCGTACGCACCGCAGTCTGAGCAGGTTTTACTTAATGACGGCGCTTCTTCTTTTACTACCTCCAAAGGCGACATCGTCTATTATCAGGGAAGCGCGATAACCTCCATTCGTAAGAAGGACGGTACTGTAATAGGCAATATAACCCTCGATGCCGGCAATAACTTGATCGAGGCCGATATTCGTTACCCCGATTCCACGCTTCAGCTTATACGAGAGGCCAGGACAGCGAGCATAACTACCCCCGAGGGCAGCGTATTTAGTTATAATGCCGAAGGCCTCGTCGAATCCGTAACCTACCCCGATGGGGCGAGCGCGGCCTATTCCTATATAAAAGACGTGGATGGCAGCGTCCTCGAAACTATCGTTACCGACGCCGATAAATACTCCCATTACGACGCGGAAGGCCGTCTCATCAAAGTAACATTCACCGATGGCAGGCTTATAACATATGATAGCGGCATCCTCTTAAATATAACCGAGCCTGATGGCACGCTCTATAGCTATAAGAATACCCCCATA
>JAUYDB010000293.1 GCA_030691985.1 Candidatus Omnitrophota bacterium
GGTTTTTTGGAAGCACTTATCAGCTTGGCTGCTTTTTTAATCTGTCCCGGATGGCCGAAACAGGTCGGCTTATAGCTTCTGATTTCAATTTCCTCCGGCCAGATAAACTCTGTTTCCTGAAGCTGTATATCGCTAGGTATGTCAATTAAAACCGGGCCCGGCCTTCCGCTTGAAGCAATATAAAACGCCTCGCGGATAGTCCTTGCCAGTTCTTTCACGTCTTTGACCAGATAATTATGTTTTGTTATGGACCTCGTAACTCCTGTAATATCAGCTTCTTGAAACGCGTCGTTTCCTATCAAAAAACTTTTGACCTGGCCTGTAATCGCTATCATCGGAATTGAATCCATGTATGCGTTAGCAATACCTGTGGTAAGATTCGTAGCGCCAGGGCCTGACGTCGCCAGGCACACTCCGACTTTTCCTGTTGCCCGGCTATACCCGTCTGCTGCGTGCGCTGCTCCCTGCTCATGCCTGGTCAATATAAATTTCACATCAGCATCATATAAGGCATCGAATATAGGCAGAACCTGGCCTCCCGGATAGCCAAATATTACTTTAACGCCTTCCCTTTTGAGAGATTCTATTAATATTTTTGCGCCGTTCATTTTCATAATATTTCAACCTTCCCGTTCGGCGATCGGGATTAATCCCGATCGCCGAACGGAAAGGTTATATCATTCTAATATTGCGCCTTTTGAAGGAGAAGACACCATGCGGCTGTATCTTGAAAGCCATCCTGTCGTAACCCTTGGCTTGGGAGCCTTCCATCTTTTAAGGCGTTTCTCTATCTCGGAGCCTGTTAAATCCACGTCTATGCGCCTATTGTGTATATCTATTGTAATCTCATCGTTATCTCTAATCACAGCTATAGGCCCGCCTTTACTGGCTTCGGGAGAAACATGGCCTATGCACGGGCCGCGCGTTCCGCCTGAAAACCTTCCGTCTGTAATAAGCGCCACGTCATTAGCAAGGCCCATCCCGACTATAGCCGAGGTAGGAGAAAGCATCTCTCTCATGCCGGG
>JAUYDB010000040.1 GCA_030691985.1 Candidatus Omnitrophota bacterium
TCCCCTAAAGGGGAGAGGGAACTGTTGCTTTGAAATTCATACCATTAAATATTATTATGGACATTATTGTAAGCTAATATTATAATATAACCATCCTTCATATTCAATATATTATATTATGATTTCAAAATACAAAAGGAGGTGTTATGTATAAAAAGATGGCTGGATTTGCGGCGTTTGTCTTCGCTGTGTCTTTATTTTTCCCGCTTTCTTCCGGCGCCGAAGGCGACCTTTCGAATTTCGTGAAAGGTAAAAATACTGTCAATGTCTTTTTGAAAGAGTTTGTGAATGAGTCCGGTCAGAGCCAGATAAACCCGGATGATTTCAAAAAGAAATTCGAGGCCGCTTTGTTGCGGCGCAAGGCTGTAAAGCTTGTCGTGGTGAGCTCTCCCGACGCAAGCGATATGCAGATATCGTGCGTTATTAAAAAATATCTGTACTCAAAGACGGATCCTATTAATTCATACGGCAATTCCATAACTATGGCGATTGACGCTGTAACGAATCAGAACTATGCGGAATTGACCGGCGAATTCGCTGTAATCGATACAAAGTCCGCCAACATCGTCTGGAAGAACGGCGTGATGGCTTACGTAGAGAAGATGATGACGCCGGAAGAGAGTATCCCTCTGGTATACGACAAGCTGGCGAGGGCATTTCTATGGAAGGCGTTCGGAAAACCGAACAAAAAAATGAAGACCTCCGGATTAAATCTGTAGCACGTTAGTCTGTCTGCGAAATCTCGCCGAAGCATTCAGTCTATGCCAAGTTAGGCGCGAAGGCGGATGATTAGTAATAGACCAGAGTTTTAAGAGACGGTGATAAAAAGGGGTCTGACCCAACTAAGTCTATTATGCGGTGAATGGGTCTGACCCCTTTTTACAGATAGCTTACTATGCCAAAAAATGGGGTCAGACCCATTCAATAAGCAATAGACGCGCTGCGTCAGACCCCATTTTTCTTACGAAGCTCTTATGATGCTGGGTTATTACTATGATTATCCCCTTATAAGCGCCATAGCTTCGGCCCTCGTCTTCTCGTTCTTCCGGAAGACGCCGCGCACGGCGCTCGTTATGGTTAGAACCCCGGGCTTCTTTACGCCCCTCATGCTCATGCAGAGGTGTTCCGCTTCTATTATGACCAGGACACCTTTAGGCTTGAGCTTCCTCATGATAACTTCGGCGATGTCGGTAGTAAGGCGCTCCTGCACCTGAAGCCTCTTCGACAGCACGTCCACCACCCTGGCCAGTTTACTCAAACCCGTTACCATGTTATTGCCGGGTATATAAGCGACATGGGCCCTGCCGATAAACGGCAGGAGGTGGTGTTCGCATATTGAGTAAAGCGGTATTGCCTTTAATAATATTATCTCGTCGTGGTCCTTCTCGAATACTACCCCAAGCTCCTCTTCCGGATCGACTTTAATACCGCTCAATATCTCCTCATACATGTCCGCGACACGCTGAGGGGTATCTTTTATGTCGGGCCTGTTGACGTCTTCGCCAACGGCCGCCAGTATCTCCCTGACTGCTTTCTCTATGCGTTTCTTGTCCATCGTTCTCTCCTTAATATTAAAGTAACCAGAAACCAGTAACCAGATACCAGATTCACCCTAATAACTTATTCTGGTTTCTGTACTCTGGTTTCTGGTTTCTATTTTTTTGCCTCAGCCTTACTTTCCTATGCAGAATTTCTCAAAAATTCTGTCTAACACATCTTCCGAAACAGATCTCCCTATGATAAGGCCTAAGTTAAAGACGGCCTCCCTCAGATCTATCGCTACAAGCTCTGGCTCGGTTTTTTTCTCCAGCGCCTCTCCGGCTGACAGCATACAGCCGTACGTTTTGTCTAAAAGCGCCTTATGCCTTGCGTTACTGACGATCGCGGCTTCGCCTTGCGTGAATTTTCCGCTCCAAACCATGCGTAGGATGGCCTTCTCGAGCCGGTCAATATTACGCTTTTTAGACACGGATATCCCGATCTGCTTTTCATCCCCAAAAAGCATTTTAAGTTTTCCTGTATCTATCTTGCACGGAAGATCGCTCTTATTTATTACCACGAGCGTCTTCTTGTTCTCTATCAATTTTATAATATCCATGTCTTCGCGGCTTATCTTCGTAGAATAGTCAAGCATAAAAATAATCAAGTCCGCAAGCTCAAGATATTTTTTGGTCCTTTTCACGCCTTCCTTTTCTATCGCATCTTCACTATCGATTATGCCGGCCGTGTCAACGAGCCTTATCGGGACTCCCTTCAGGTTTATCATTTCCTCGACGGTGTCCCGGGTCGTGCCGGGCACCGGAGAGACGATGACCCTGTCGCGCTTCAACAGGAGGTTCATCAGGCTCGATTTGCCGACATTGGGTTTACCGCATATAATAGCGAGCACTCCTTCCCTGAAGACCATCCCGCCGCTATAAGTATCGATAAGGCTTTTTAGACGGCCCAACACGTTTTTTGCCTTCCTTACAAGCATGCCCCTTTCGTCCGGTTCAAGATCCTCGTCCGGAAAATCTATCGATGCTTCTATGTCAGAAGCTATATCCACAACTGCTTCCAGTATGGCGCCGACATTCTCCGACAGCCCTCCTTCGAGCTGATGTATCGCTACTTTTAAGGCGCTATCGGTCCTGGCGCGTATTGTATCGAGAACCGCCTCTGCCTGGGCAAGGTCGATCCTCCCGTTCAAGAATGCCCTTTTCGTAAACTCTCCCGGCTCGGCGAGCCTAGCGCCACACCGCAGGGATAGCTCCAGGACCTTCTTTACCGCATGAATTCCGCCATGGCAGTTTATTTCAACGATATCCTCGCGCGTGTAGCTCTTTGGCGCCTTCATTACGGTAAGTATGACTTCATCGACAATCTCGCCTGCCCCGAACCCCGCACCATTCGATGCGGGGCGCAGCCCGAACGAAGTGAGTGGTTCGGGGTTGTCCGTTGTCCGTTGTCCGTCGTGCGTCGTGCGTTTCTTCGCCGTGGCCCTATCTATGATGCAGCCATAGTGAGTTGTATAAGTCCGAAAGCTCGACGGCTTCTTGCCATCTTTAGCCGCAAAGAATTCGTCTGATATCTTTAACGCGTGCTTGCCGCTCAGGCGGACGATGCCTATACCGCCTTCGCCTACCGGCGTCGATACCGCAACTATCGTATCCTGAAAATTGTGCTCGCTCATGCTGCTTTTTACCGCCTCAAAGCGCGGGGCAAGGCCTGACTTGCCATCAACCTTTTGCGCGCCTCTCCTACGACAAATAATGAACCTGTTATCAATATCATGTCGTGCTCGGCCGCATACGAAGCCGCTTTATCAAGCGCTTCCTTTACGGACACGGTCTGTATCGTTTCCATGTCTTTATATTTCGTATCCTTGATAAATTTCCTTATCTTAGACGGCTCAAGCGCCCTCTCCGCGATTCTAGACTTCGTAAGAATGAGCTGATCACTTATGGGTAACAGCTCCTCGAGAATTCCTTCTATATCCTTATCTTTTGAAACGCCGAGCACCAACAATAATCTTTTATACTTGAATCTTTGTATCGCGACGGCAAGCGCCCCGGCGCTCGCCCTGTTCTGGGCGCCGTCGAGTATTATAAACGGCCTTTTTCTTATAACCTCAAGCCGGCCTTCCCACCTCGCGCGGCCTATTCCCTGCCTTACAGCGCCCTTAGATATCTCTACGCCTTTAAAACGGAGCGCCTCGATAACCCCTATCGCCACCGCCGCGTTTAGCACCTGATGCGGCCCCATAAGAAACGTCTCAAGGCCTTCATATTTGTCAAATAGCCCGGACACTTCAAAAACCTCTTTCATGTCGTTAGCGGATATTTCTTTAAATATTATCTCTTGTCCGACACGAATAAGCCTGGCATTCCTCTTGCAACATATATCTTCGATAGCCTCATCCGCCTCTTCGGTCTGCGGCGCCGATACGCATATCCCGCCGTTTTTTACTATCCCCGCCTTCTCGGAAGCTATCTCTCGAAGCGTATTTCCAAGCTTATCCATATGCTCGTAACTTATAGGGGTTATGGCTGAGACTAGAGGGTCTATGATATTGGTCGCGTCTAACCTTCCGCCAAGTCCGACTTCGTATACGGCAAAATCCACATTCTTCTCTTTAAAGTACAGGTAACAAACAGCTGTATAGACCTCAAAAAACGATGGCATGACACCCTTGATATTGTTTACGGCAACCTTTACTTTTTCTAAAAGCCTAACTACATCCTCTTCGCTTATCAGGCAATCGTTTATCCGTATCCTTTCCCG
>JAUYDB010000047.1 GCA_030691985.1 Candidatus Omnitrophota bacterium
ATGCATAATCGCGCCGTCTTATGAAGCTGCGGCGTGCGACGCGCTGAAGACAAAAAAGAACCTGAGGTTGCTGGAGGTGCGTGATTTCGGCAAAAACAGAGATTTTAAAGATCTGGACATGAAAAAGGTCGTGGGGGGCCTTCTGGTTCAGGATAGAGACGTCGCGCGGATAAATGAGTCCGATCTCAAATTTGTGACTAAACTGAGGCCGACCGGCCAGCAGCTTGCCTCGCTTCTATTCGGCTGGGTGGTCGCGAAACACGTAAAGTCGAATGCGATAGTATTGTGCCAGGGCACGAAGACCGTCGGTGTAGGGGCGGGCCAGATGTCGAGGGTCGATTCTGTGATGATCGCATGCTCTAAGGCAGGGCTTTCCAGGGCGAAAGATTCCACGCTTGCAAGCGACGCGTTCTTCCCGAAGGAAGACGGGATCGAGCAGGCCTCCAAGAACGGGATAGCCGCTATAATTCAACCGGGCGGATCTATCAAGGACGGGGAAGTTATAAAAACGGCTGACAAACTCGGAATTGCGATGGTATTTACCGGTGTGAGGCATTTCAAGCACTGATTGAGAAGATAGAAACCAGAAACCAGAGTACAGAAACCAGATTGACTTTTAGTATTTATTCTAACATCTGGTATCTGGTATCTGGTTACTGGTATCTGGTTTCTCTGAAAATACTGGTTTCTGGTTACTATTGGAATTCCGGGTATCAACTGATCACATGACCTACCAAGAAGCGCTGGAGTATTTAAACTCGTTTGTCAATTACGAAAAACAGAATAATTACGATTATGATAAATCTTTCAATCTTGAGAGGATGGAGGAGTTATCCTATCTTCTCGGAAATCCCCACCAGGCAATACGGTCCATCCACGTAGCCGGAACAAAAGGAAAAGGCTCGACCTGCGCATTTATTTATTCCATTTTGCGAAGCGAGGGATTCAGGGTCGGGCTATATACCTCTCCGCACCTGGTATCATTTCGGGAAAGGATACGGATAAACGATTGCCTGATAAGCGAAGAGGATGT
>JAUYDB010000165.1 GCA_030691985.1 Candidatus Omnitrophota bacterium
GATGAAAAATTTCTTCGAAGAGGACTGAGGAAATTTTTTAAGCTTCTGGCTGCATGGACACAAGGCCACGGGCCTTGAGCCGTATAAATTTTGCTAAGGGTGCACTACCTAAAACTGTTAAGAGCATCGTATAGACAAGAACAAAACAAACCAAAATAAATATATAAAACTTAAATATTCATGATAGCAAAATTAGGCGAAGGGCCCTGGCCTTGCGTCCATAAGAGAATTGAGGCTTAAAAAATTTCAAGCGAAGCGGCAGGACCCGTCCTGTCGAAGGGTCGCGAAAGGCCCTGGCTCTGGTGTTTATAAGAGAATCGAGCACAAATCACGAAGGTTGAAATGAGCGAAGGTAAGCGGATACTTATCGTTGGCGTCAACTGGATCGGGGATGTTATATTCACGACTCCGTTTATACGCGCGGTGAGGCAAGCCAATCCCGACAGCCATATTGCGTGCCTGTTGCATCCGCGATGCCGCGAGATGTTAGAAACGAACCCGCGGATTAACGAGATAATAATTTATGATGAGGAGCTCAGGCATAAGGGGATAATCGGGAAATTAAAACTTATAAATTACATACGAAAAAACAGGTTTGATACCGCGTTTATTTTGCATAGGTCTTTTACAAAGGCATTGATACCGTATCTTGCCGGGATAAGAGAAAGGATCGGTTATCGGACAAAAAATAGAAGGATTCTCCTTACAAAAGCGGCCGAAGAGCCCGTTGAAGATATGCACAAGGTAGAATACTTTCTTAATATCGCGAAATTTGCCGGGATGAACTTGCCGCAGTATAATTCGTGCGAGTTTTTTATCAATGATTCGGACAGGAAATTCGTAAAGGACATGCTGGAAGAAGGCGGAGTGTCGGATAAAGACATTCTCGTAACGGTCTGTCCCGGAGGCAACTGGGGCCCCAAGAGGTGGCCAAAGGAGAACTTTGCCGGGGCCGCGGATCTTATCGCCGAAAGGTTCGGCGCCAGAATAGCGATAGCCGGCGCGAAGAAGGATATCGAGCTCGCGGAAGAGATAAAAAAGTCGATGAGAAGCTCGCCGCTTATTACATGCGGCAGGACTACCCTGGGTCAGCTCGGCGCGCTTCTCGAAAGATCGAGGCTGGTCATAGCAAACGATACCGGACCGATGCACATTGCCGTCTGCATGAAGGCCAAGGTCATCGCGTTGTTTGGCCCGACGTCCTGGCGTATCACCGGACCGTACGGCAGGGGAGATTATAAAGTCATATCGAGAAATGAAACCTGCGAAGTTCCGTGTTATGACTTCACCTGCAAGGATAACAGCTGCATGGCGGCGATAAGCGTTGAAGAAGTCTGTCGGACGGCAGAGGAATTTTTACGCCCACCTTTTCCCTATTCCCCTTCGAGGAGAGAGGAAATTATGAGGAAATCCCCTCTCCCCTTTAGGGGAGAAGGCAAGGGTGAGGGGTAAATTCGGACACGAGTGATTGACAATGCAAATCGATAAATCTCAAGTCAGGCGCATTCTCGTTATCACCTTAAGCAATGTCGGCGATATTATACTTACGACGCCTGCCATAAGGACGCTCGCCCGGGAATTTCCGGACGCGCGCATGGACGTGATGGTCAGCCCTAACGGCAGAGGGATATTCAGCCAGGACCCAAGGATATTCAAGCTGATAGTCTATGACAAACATCTGCCTATTGCAGAGAAGAGAAGGCTGCAGCTTAAGCTTAAAAAATTGAGCTATGATCTCGTGGTGGATTTCAAAAACACTCTATTTCCGATACTCCTGGGGCCGAAATACAGGACAGCGACCATACAGCGATTTCCCAAGAAACTGGCCCATAAAATAGATCGTCATCTTTACAGGCTGAAATCTTTGGGGATATGCGCCTCTGACAGACGATCATACATATACATTTCACCCAAGGACGAAGAGCGCGCGACCGGATTTATGAAGAATAATAATATCCGGGAGCCGATGATTGTGGTAAACCCGGGCGCAAAGAGCCACCTGAAGCGCTGGGCCTCGGAAGGTTTTGCGAAGGTAAGTGACAGGCTGATGGCAGAATGCGGGGCCGGGATTGTATTCATAGGATTGAAAGAGGATTCGGATGTAGTCAGGGATGTTATGAAGAGGATGAATGCCAAGCCGCATAATCTTGTAGATAAGACGAGCATAGGCGAGCTTGCGGGCCTTCTCAAACGCGCGAAACTCCTTATAACAAACGACAGCGCCCCGCTTCATCTCGGGTGCGCGGTCGGGGCAAGGGTGCTTGCGCTCTTCGGCCCGACAGACCCGAAAAAATACGGCCCGACGGGAGAGTTTGACTGTGTCATAAGGGAAAAGCTTTCATGTTCGCCGTGCGAGAGCGCGGCCTGTAAATACAATTATGAATGCATGAAATCGATCTCAGAGGAGGCTGTTTTCGACACAGCAAGGATGATGATAGAAGGCTATGAGTAGAGAACAAAGCATATTAGCTGAAAGCTCCAAGGGAAGTAAGAAATGGCTAAAAATTATAAAAACATCTTGATCATTAGGCTCGACAAGATGGGGGATGTTATTTTGTCGACCCCGGTCATAAAGACCATGCGGGAAGCATTCCCAAACAGCCGCATAACTTTTATGGTCAGGCCATATACCAGGCAGATAGTCGAGGGTAATCCGTATCTGGACGAAGTGCTGGTTTACGACAAGGACCGCCATGCGAATAGCATTACGGCAAACATGAAATTTATACTGAAATTACGCAGGAAGAAGTTTGACCTAGCGTTGATATTACATCCTACCGGCAGGACACACATCCTCATGTTCCTGGCCGGCATTCCGGAAAGGGTCGGCTATGACAAGAAATGGGGTTTTCTTCTCACAAAGAGGATCCCTCACAATAAACAGTTTGGGTTGAAGCATGAGATGGATTACACGCTGGATCTGGTAAGATACATAGGGATCAAGCCAGGGTCAAGGAGTTTATACATATCCAAGAATGAAGAATGCGAAAAGATGGTTGACGGGCAATTCGCGAGGAGCGGCATAAAGGATACGGATATCGTCATAGCGATCAATCCGGGGGCAAGCTGTCCTTCAAGAAGATGGAATACGGAAAACTTCGCCCGGGTGGCGGATGGCCTTGTCCTGAAATATAACGCGAAGGTAATAATCATAGCCAGCCAAAATGATAAGGCCTTAGGCGATGATATTGCCTCGAAGATGGAGGCCGGATGCCTTAATTTATCGGGGAAGACTACCATAAGCGATATCGCGAGCATACTGAGGAGGATACGGCTCTTCATATCGAATGACTCCGGGCCGGTTCACATTGCCTGCGCCGTAGGAGCGCCTGTCGTCGTGATATTCGGGAGGAACGACAGGGGGGTGTCGCCGTTTCGATGGGGCCCGTCAGGCGGGAATGATATAGTGCTTCATAAGGATGTCGGATGCGATATATGCCTCGCGCATAACTGTAAGAAGGGATTTGAGTGCCTGGAGGCGATAACGGTTGACGAGGTGCTGGCCGCAGCGGATAAGATATTAACCAAAAAGGTCGTGACGAAATGAAAATAGGACTGATAGGCCTGCCGCAGTCAGGAAAGAAGACTTTATTCGAACTCCTTACAAACCACAAACCCACCGAAAAGGAGCTCTCCTCCCAAAAGCCCATTAAAGGTGTCGCGGAAGTAAAGGACCCAAGATTTGACAGGCTCGTCAGTATGTACGCCCCAAAGAAGGAGGCGCGGGCCAGGATTGAGGTCGAATTATTCCCGAAACTTGAGAAAGAAACCATTTCAAAAGGCGAAATATTCACCGGCATAAATGAACTCGACGCGATCTGTCATGTTGTGAGGGCGTTCAAGGATGACTCGATCTATCATGTAGACGGTTCGGTAGAACCGAAGCGCGATATAGATTTTGTAAATTCGGAACTTTTGCTTTATGACCTGATCTTTGTCGAGAAGAGGATTGAGAGACTTGAGGATAAGATAAAACAGACGAAGGAGGAGGCCGCTGTAAAGGAGAAGGAAGGGCTTGTTAAATTGAAGGCCCATTTGGACAGGACGCTTCCCTTGAGGCTTTTGGAGCTCACTTCAGAAGAAAAAAAGATGCTGTCGAGCTATCCTCTTGTGACGCGCAAGGATATGATCATCGCGCTGAACGTTTCCGAGAACGATCTTAAAGATACGGGCCTTCTCGATGAACTTAAATGTGATCTGGCTCCGCTTAAGACCGATTTGATACAGATTTCGGCAAAGGCGGAATCTGAAATAGCGCGCATGGAATCGGAGAACGAGAAAAATGAGTTTCTCGCCCTTCTCGGGATAACTGAACCGGCGATCAATATACTGACACGATCCAGCATCAAGGTGCTGAACCTTATATCGTTCTTTACCGTAGGCGATGACGAAGTCCGGCAATGGACGATAAGGGCCGCTTCATCGGCGCCCGAAGCCGCCGGGGCCATACATACCGATTTACAGAGAGGATTCATCCGCGCCGAGGTTATGAAATATGCCGACCTGGTCACCCTTGGCAGCGAGGGGAAGGTCAGGGAGGCAGGTAAGCTCTATCTTAAAGGCAAGGATTATATAGTCGAAGACGGGGATATAATAAATATAAGGTTCAGCGTGTAATGAGAATGGTATTCTTTGGCACATCCGAATTCGCGATTCCCGTCCTGCGGGAGCTAATCGCCGTGCGGCATAATGTCCTGGCGCTTGTTACACGGCCGGACAGGAAGAGCGGCAGAAACCTGAAAGTCTCGCCGCCGCCGACCAAGGTCCTGGCGCTTGCAAAAAACATTCCTGTATACCAGCCGCAGGATGTCTCGAGCCGCGAGTCTGCCGAATATTTAGCCGGGCTTGACGCGGACCTGTTTGTCGTCATATCATTCGGGCAGATCCTGAAAAAAGAAATTTTATCGCTTCCCAAGTTTTATTCGATAAATCTGCATGGCTCGCTCCTGCCGAAATACAGGGGGGCATCGCCGACCAACTGGGCTATAATAAACGGCGATAAGCTAACGGGAGTCACTGTCATAAAGATGAACGAGAGGATGGATGAGGGCGATATAATCTTAAAAAGAGAAATCGCGATAGGCCCGGAAGACACGAATATCACTTTGAATGAAAAATTGTCCGGACTCGGGGCAGAGGCATTGTCCGAGGCGATCGATTTAATAGCGAGTAACGGGAATATCGACCTAGAAAAGCAGGATGATTCCGAAGCCACCTATGCCCCCAAACTAAAAAAGGAAGACGGCCTCATAAATTGGAATGAGCCGGCCATAGCGATCCATAATAAAGTCCGCGGCCTCATTCCGTGGCCGGGCGCCTATACTCATTACGAAGGAAAGATTTTGAAGATCCTGAATACCGGGGTACCGGACACACCATTTTGCGGCAAAGGGATAAAAACAGGCGAGGTTGTAGATATAATAAAAAACGAAGGCATACTTACGCATACAGGATCGGGCAATATTTTGATAAAACATCTTCAGTTAGAAGGCAAAAAGGCGCTTGACGCCGATTCTTTTGTGCGTGGCCACAGGATTCCGGGCGGATATCATTTCGGGGAGTGAACGTTGAAGGCGAAATTTTTCATCTCAAGCCCGATTGGGTAGATTGACTAGCTTGAGACCCTCTTGGCCATCAGACTGTGTCGTAATTATTAACATTGCACTACCTATTCCTCCGACGGTATGATATAATATCCTCGTCGGAAAAAATAGGAGGTTATATGGCATATCGTTACGGTGATCGGAACCAATTAGCATTATTCCCGCCATGCGTTGATGACTTTGTACCAAAAGACGCCGCGGTACGGGCCTATGACGCCATGGTGGAGGCGCTCGACTTCAATGAACTGGGGATAGACATATCCCCTGACAATGTCGGCAATCCCCAATATGATCCAAAGGCCATGCTAAAACTTCATGTCTATGGTACGGCCTACGGCGTCCGCTCTTCTCGCAAGCTTGAGCGCGAAGCCCATTATAACATATCCTTCATCTGGCTT
>JAUYDB010000178.1 GCA_030691985.1 Candidatus Omnitrophota bacterium
ACGGGCACAACGCTATGAGAACCCCTCTCATTTACCCACTTACGCCGGCTGTAATTATCTACACCGCTGACCTTGCATCCCAACCTTCCCAGCCACAGCGCCAGCGCCCAGCCAAGGTAGCCGTCTATGCCCAATATCATCACGCGCATATTCTTAAGCAGGTATCCGCAAGACGTCTCTACCCACTCGGGGCATTCCTCAAAGGTAATGCTCATCGGATCGAAAAGACCGAGATCCGGCCTTCTCTTGCACTCAGCCATAATATGACATTCCGAACCGTCGTTTATCTTCTTTTCAAATTTAAGCGTGGACTGGCCGCAGGCCCGAAAGTCCACTTTCCCCGCCAAATTTATGGCAGGGCAATTCCAGCAGGTACATTCCGCATTATGCAATTTGTTCATATGTCTTCTCCCTGTAACCGGTTTATTATACTCACGACATCGCCTACGCCTGGATACGCCGAAATGATATCATCTTTAACTTTTTTGCCGATGAGTAAAAAGGCATCGTCCTCGGTATGCTTTCCCGTAAAAATACCGTTTGAATATATGTTCTCGGAATTAATGGCCGCCTTCAGATTGTATCCTTTATTCCCTATCAGAACAAGATCGGGCGCTTGATCAAAATAGGGGCCGTCATACGCCTCTTCTTTTCCATATATGCGTTTTACGACCTTCCTGCCGTTTATTTCAAAATTTTTAAAAATATCTTTCAAGTCTCTTATCACTTTTTCTCTTTCTTCTACAGCGACGCTGCCGCGCGGATATTTCCCTTTCAGATTTACATATATACGCGCCGGATCAAGAGCGAACGCCTTTGTGTCGTAATCTATGCCGCTGAAATTGGCCGTTTTGTCTTCCTTAAACTTCAGGAAACCTTCTTTCTTCAGGATACTGTTTATATATACGTCCTTCCCCAGTCTTTCGAAACCATGATCGGAAAGCATGATGAGATTATCCTCGTCACCAATCTTGCCTGCAATCTCACCGATCACCTCGTCTATCCTTCTAAAATAATCATTGAATTCCTTATGAAAGGCGTTATCCTCGTCTTCGCAGGCGTCCCACAAAAAATGCATTAATCTGTCCGTGCCTGTAAATACGAGCATGAAGGTCTTCCAGGTTTCATCCCACAAATGCCTGTAAAGAGCTATGCGCGCCTCATTCGTCCTGTTGAGATTTTTTATAAAAAGTTCCATAGACTGATGCGCCTTCTCTGAATCCACATCGACCTGATACTCCAGGTTCTTTAAAACGGGTGTCAGGGAAGACGGATAAACAGCCCTTTCGAGATCAAGCGCCACAAAACC
>JAUYDB010000196.1 GCA_030691985.1 Candidatus Omnitrophota bacterium
TCCCGCTTTTTATCCAAACGTGTTTTATCTTCGGAATCACATATTGGATGGCAAAGAAGTTGAAGTTGAGCTATGAGGATGCGGCTCCATCGGCGATGGTCGGCGCAAGCAACCATTTTGAAGTTGCCATTGCCACAGCGACTATGCTTTTCGGGAATTCGTCAGGAGCGGCGCTGGCAACGGTTGTTGGCGTTCTGATTGAAGTACCCGCTATGTTGATGTTAGTAAAATTCTGTTTACGAACACAGAATTGGTTTACGCGCGAAAACGCCTAAAACCCTAAGATATATCCTTTGACGCATGGAATAATAGGCGTATAATTATAATTATGAATTTAACGCTAATGGCAATGAAGGCCCTCATATTTAAGGCGAGGGCATTTGAAAAATCCACCGGGGATCCGCTCAGGGTCCAGGAGAAGGCGCTTTTTGAGTATCTTGAGCGCAACAGAGATACCGAATACGGCCGCAAATACCGCTTTTCAGAGATCAAATCGATAAAAGATTATCAGGCCTTTGTTCCTTTGAGCGACTGCGAGAGCCTTCGCCCCTATATTACGAGAATGACCAAGGGGGAAGACGGCGTTCTCACCTCGGACAAGCCGATCTTTTTCGGCCTTACAAGCGGCACTACGAACCATCCAAAACTTATCCCGGTTACTATTTATTCGCGCGACAGGAAATCGGAAGTTTCGAGCCTGTGGGCGTACTATATATCCAGGGATCATCCGGATATATTTAAAGGCAAGATCCTTGCCATCGTAAATTCCGAGACAGAGGGCTTCACGGAATCCGGCTGTATGTATGGCACAGAGACGGGCCACGGCTATAAAAATCTTCCCGAATTTGTGCGCAATCTGTACGCCGTTCCTTACGCGGTTTATAACATAAAAGATTACGCCTCAAGGTACTATTGCATCATGAGGATGGCGATGGAGCAAAACATAACAACAGTCGCAACGCTGAACCCCTCCACGATACTGCTTCTCTGCCGAATGGCGGAGGAATGCAGGGAAGATATCATTAATGACATAGAGCATGGGACGCTGCGCGTCAAGCTGGATATGCGGCCCGAGGAGAGAAAAGAAGTCGAGGCGTTTTTAAGGCCTAATCCCGGCAGGGCCGGCGAGCTTCGTGAAATTCTTGGCGCCGGGAAAAAGCTGCTGCCAAAATATTTTTGGCCGAACATGCAGCTTATCGAATGCTGGAAAGGCGGGACGGTAAAGCTCTATCTTAAAGAGCTGCCTCAATACTTCGGCGACGTGCCGGTAAGGGATTTTGGGTGTCTTTCGACAGAGGCGCGCAGCTCTATCCCCATGAGCGACTGCGGCGCCGGCGGTGTATTGGCGATAGGCGCCAATTTCTATGAATTTGTCCCTAAAGAAGAGATGGGAAACCCGACCAGGCGATTCCTGCTGTGCGATCAGCTTGAAGTCGGGCGGCAATATTTTCTTATTGTGACCACGCCGGGCGGGTTGTATCGCTATAACATCGATGACATAATAAAGGTAGAGGGATATTTCAATAAGACGCCGATAATAGAGTTTGTGCAGAAAGGGCTTAACGTGGTTTCTATCATGGGAGAGAAGGTCTATGAGACGCATGTGAACGAGGCGATTAACAAGGCAGCCGAGAAACACGGGCTCGCGATAAAATTCTTCTCAGCATCGGTGCAATTCGATAAGCCTCCGCGTTATATATTTCTGGTGGAATTCGCCGACGAGCCTTCACAGGGAAAGAAGAAGGGGCTTTTCGCGTCGATTGAAGAGTTTCTGGGAAAAGAGAACGCGGAGTACAAGTATGCCAGAGATTCCATGGTCCTCGGCGAGCCCATACTGAAAGTAGCGGCTCCCGGCGCTTCCGAGCGATATCGCGCGAAGAGGATAGCCGCAGGCGTGCACGACAGCCAGTTCAAGGCCCCCAAACTGGTCGCCGATCCCGAGTTTCAAAAGAACTTCGAAATCAGGGAAGAGATATAATTAAAAGATTGCCGATAAAGCGGAAAATCGGGGACACTCATTTTTTAGCAATAAAGTCTGCATAAAAATGGGTGTCCCCGATTTTTCACCAAATGAAAATGGGTGTCCCTCATTTGACTTTTTCCGGTTTGACAGGTATGCTTATAGATATTAATGATAAATTATGAAAATTATTAAAAAAATCCCGATTTTTATAATAGCTGTTATTTTGGCACTATTTCATGTTAATTATATTTATTCAGAAGAGGCCTATAGCGCCGCTCCCGCGAAAGCCATGACCATAAAAGACGCCATTGTGATGGCGCTCATGGATAATAAGTCGATACAGATTCAGGAAGAAGAGCTGGATTATGCGAAAGCCAACATCATGTATGCGAAGAGCTTATTCCTGCCCCTGGTAACAACCGGATTCGGATATGCGCATACCGACTCTCTCCTATATTCGGAGCCATTTGCCAACCACAGAAAGGACACGCGCATATATTCAGGGTATATAAACGAAAATCTATTTGGGATTTCAGCCGAGGAATCCATCTATAACGGCGGCGCCAATATCGCGAACCTGGAACAGGCAAGGCTCGGCCTGAAAGCGCAGGAGGAGATCCTCAGGACCGCGAAGCTCGAGATTGAATTTGAGACGAAGCGTCTTTTCTACGGGCTTCTATTGGCCTATGAGACAAGGCGCATTGCCCGCGACCTTGTCGGCCAGGCCGAGGACCATTACGAGGAAGTAAAGGAAAAATACGGGCAAGGGACCGCTTCCAAATTCGACTGCCTTCAATCAAAGGTGCAGGTTTCGCGCCTTATACCGCAGCTTGTGAATGCCGATAACGCGATAGATCTCTTGATGGCGGAATTTAAACAACTGCTTTTTCTCAACATGATAGATGAGATCGCGATATCGGGGAAGTTGAAATATTCTGAGATAGAAATAAAAGAGGATGAATTTTTAAAAGAGGCGTATTCCGGGAATCCGCAGATGATTTTGAAATTAATGGGAATAGACATAAGCAGGTGGGGCATAGAGTTCGCGAAAGCCGGATGGCTGCCTCAGGTGAGCGCCAACGCCTCGTATACTTACAGATCCGACGACCTGGCCAACATGATAAACCCGCGTCACGACAACTGGAATGCAGGCATCAAGGCGAGCATCGCTATATTTGACGGATTTTCCACAAAGGCTAAAGTGGATGAGGCCAAAGCGCGATACAGGCAATCCTGGTTGCAGAAAGAAGATTTGACCGAACAATTGGCGGTTGATGTGAAGAACGCATGCCTGAACCTTAAGGAGGCGAAGGCCATAATAGAGGCGGAGCGCGATACCATTATCGAGGCCAAAGAAGCGCTCAGGCTGTCAGAGGTGAGGTTTGATAACGGCGTCGGGATCAATCTCGACGTCTTGGATTCTCAAGTTGCGCTGGCCCAGGTAGAGCAGTCTCTCGCGCAAGGGAAGTACGATTATATAATGGCGAAGGCGGCGCTCGACAGGACGATGGGCAGAGACTTTGCCAGGGAGGCATCTTATTATGAAGATTAAAGATGAGATCAAAGAATTCGCCGAGAAGAACAGGAAAAAGTTTATCCTGGGCTTAAGCATAGCGATATTGGCCGCGCTCGCAGGCGTCGCTTATCTGTTGTATGAGAAAGCCGAAGAAGGCCGTTACATAAAAGTATCCGGCAATATCGAGGGGAACGACGTCCGGATCTCGTTCAGGGTGCAGGGGCAGATTGAAGAGTTGATTGCCGACGAAGGATGGGTTTTAAAGACGGGCGATGTCGTGGCGAGGTTGAATAAAGATGAACTCACAAAACTTAAAGACGAGGCCGCCGCCGCGTTAAAATTCGCCGAATCTCAATACGAGCTGGATAAGATCGATTATGTGAGGGCCGAAAACCTTTTTAAGGAAGGCGCCATTTCCGCCCAGCAGAGAGATGCCGCCAAAACCGCATATGAAAACGACATCGCCAACGTGGCGCAACAGCGGGCGGGGCTGGATCTCGCGAGGATAAAATTGGAAGACTGGGCGGACCTCAGGTCGCCGCTAAACGGATATATTGTAGTGAAGAGCGCGCTGCAGGGCGAAGTGGTGCAGGTAGGAGAGCCCGTATTTACCGCGATCGATTTGAACGATATATGGGTGACGGCGTATA
>JAUYDB010000009.1 GCA_030691985.1 Candidatus Omnitrophota bacterium
GGATATATTCCATATCTGTTCTCGTAGAATTATATTTAGGCCGCCTGTAGCCGGCCATCACCCATATAATAAGTATAACAATAGCAGAAAATAAGGTGTAGAAAAATATAAGATCGGATATGTTTAATCTTATCATAATTATATCATAAGGTCAAGGGCGAGTCATATCCCCAAAGCGCCGCCGGTCAGCCGCGTAACCTGGCTCAAATTTCTGCCCGCTTATAACTTTATCCACTAATGATGCCATGACGTCTTCGCCGGGCGGACGAGAACCTGAATCCGGCATATAGTCTCTCGGATCACGCAGGCTGCGCCCGGAATTGATATCTGCATTTATCAGGATTCCTATCGTCTTAAAATAATGTTTCTCCAAAAAAGAAAGTTTTTTCGGCTCCACGCGCAATCCCGCGTTATCCGTTGCCAATATGGGCCCAAGGAAAGAAACCCGGGAAAACTTTACGGGACTTTTCGGTTCTGACGCGGCCACGATTTTTATAACCGACAGCCAAAATAAATGCCAGATGAGTGACAGTATAATCGCCAAAAGGAAGATGCGGTATCCTTCGTTCTTAACAATACGAATGACCGCTTTTGTCATGCCCATCACCATGGCTTCTTCCCCTCACCCCGGCCCTCTCCCCTTTAGGGGAGAGGATTAAGGTGAGGGGGAATTTCGTGAAGTCCTACTCTCGTACGTCCGATTATCTGCCGGTGCCGGTCGCTATATTGACTTGCGAAACGCCTTCGTTTCTGCACATATCCCACACCTCGACTATCTTGCCTAAAGACGCGCGGCTGTCCGCTTTTATAAGCAGGGCCGCCTTCTCCCTGGCTATCAATCTGAGTTTCGAGATCAGCTCGTCATGGGAGATTTCCCTGTCGTTCAAATATATCCTGTCGTCTCCGGTGATCATTATTACAACGTTCTCCTGTTGAATAACCTCGCTGGTCACGGCTTTCGGAAGGTTCACTTTTATGCCGGGTTGAAATATGAAGCTTGAGGTAAACGCGAAGAAGACGAAAAGCAGGAAAAACACGTTTACGAGCGGTGTCAAATCCACCAGGCCTTCTCCGATCCTTACCCGTCTCTTAAACCTCATAAGTGTCTCTTCTCGAGGAAAGCAGGTTCACTAAATCCGTAGCGCTCTTCTCCATGTCGTATGCGAAGTTATCCACCTGATTTGTGAGATAACTGTAGGCGATGTAAGTCGAAACGGCTACCGAAAGTCCGGCCAGAGTCGCAAGGAGCGCCTCCCATATGCCTCCGGCGAGGTCGCCGGGATTCACCGGCACCATCGCGAGCGCCTTCTCCTGTATTATCTGGAATGATTTTATCATGCCTGTAACGGTACCTAAAAACCCGAGAAGCGGAGCCGTATGGGCTATGGTCGCCAGGATCGGAAGATGTTTTTCCAGCCGCGGGATCTCGAGCTGGGCGGCCTCTTCAACGGCTTCTTTTATTTCTGGCTTCGACCTATCATGCTTCAATATGCCGGCCTTTACGATGTGCGCGATGGGCCCGGGCGTGGCGTTGCACATCTCTATCGCCTCTATTATCTTATTCCGTTTAAGCACCGCGGTGA
>JAUYDB010000045.1 GCA_030691985.1 Candidatus Omnitrophota bacterium
CATCTGTACCGAAAAATAAATTATTTTTTGATGCGCTTATGCGTTCCAGGTGACATTTAAGCAAGGAGCATTTTCCCCTGCGGATACACTCTTCTATCCCATCCAGCAAGCGCCGTTTGGTCGACTCCTTGCCCAGGAATATGATGATTTTATTGAATCCAAGTGATTGCCATCCCCTCGCGCTTTTATTGACGATCAACATCAAGGGCAAGTCGAAGAGAGTGAGGAAAAGGTCAAAGCGGAACCCCTCCTGAGAATTGCGTGCCGGACGACATCAGCCGTAAAGAGTCTTTTAACGATGCTCAAAGGCATTTTTCAAAGATCTTGAGCGTATCGAGAAGCCTCTTCCTCGTCCGATGCTTTCCTTTCTCCCAACCAGCCAGAGTCGTTTGATCGACTCCAAGCTGTTCGGCCAGCTTCTTCTGAGATAGCCCATGAACCCGCCGATATTCCCGGAGCTTTTCTCCTATGTTTTCGGTCTCCTTCTCAAACGGATCGCGGCCCAGGAACTCAATAATTTTGGGGATCTGGGCCAAAGACGGCTGGACTTTATTCTTTTCCCAGAGATATATCGTTGTATCGTCAACATGAAACTTGAGAGAAAGTTGGCGCTTGGTGAGCTTCAAATCCAGCCTTCGGGTTTTAATGTGATCGCCCCACGTCCTCAAGATATCAGGGTATTTCTCCCTATGGACCGGTTTCTTAGCCATTAACGTCAAATGGCAAAAGGGCAACGCAACCCTGTGAGGACGTCTTCCGCGGCGCTGCGGGCCGCGATGAGGAATGCACCGAGGCCCAGCGCAGCCGGTATTATTCGAAGATCTCCGGCCCCCTCCTTGACCGAATCGATATCCAGATCGAAGTCCCCGGGGTCAAATTCAAAGACATCGTCTCGAAGGCCGAAGGGGAGAGCTCGGAGGCGATCCGGGATCGGGTCGTCCGGGCCCGCGAGAGACAGCTCGATCGTTTTGCGGGACGGCGAATGTATGCCAATGCCCAGATGGGGCCGAGAGAGGTCAAGGCGTATTGCCCCGTAGGACGGGAGGGCCTGCAACTGTTGGAAGCGGCGGTTAATAAGCTGGGCTTCAGCGCCCGGGCTTATGACCGTTCGCTCAAAGTCGCCCGGACGATCGCGGATTTAGCCGGAGAGGACGACATCACCCCGGCGCACTTGAGCGAAGCGATTCAGTATCGGGCGATGGATAGATATTATTGAAAGCTCATCATTTTGTTCGTTAGAATATGCAAAAAATAATATGAAACATCGGGAGCAATAAGGTTTCGGTCGAATTGACATTGACAAACAATCGGCTTTGTAGTATTTGTATTACAGAGGTGCAGAAATATGGCTACTCTAAGCTTGAGATTACCTGACGAGGTTTTCCAAAGACTAAACCGTCTCACGAAAAAAACACGGAGGACAAAAAGCTCTTTTATTCAAGAGATTATCGAAGAGTCCTTAGAGGACTTTGAAGATGGCTATACCGCGTTGGAACGGTTGAATGAAAAAAACGCCAGATATCTGACAACG
>JAUYDB010000055.1 GCA_030691985.1 Candidatus Omnitrophota bacterium
TACCTATTTCTCTCGAGATAGATTATGGAGAAACAGGTATTGTGTCCCCTGTTATCCCTGCAGGGGCAGATACCGACAAGACGAGTGCTGAATGGCCTTATGGCCATGGGGGTTGAGCCGTATAAATTTTGTTAACTATGCATTACCCTAAAACGTTTATGACCGTTATATCCATAGCGGCTGTAATGCTTAAAATAACAAAACTAAAAGTATTCATTCCTCAAATAACAAAATTAGGCGAAGCCCCCTGGCCGCATGGCCAAGAGGGGCTTGCGCCGCGACAGGACGCGTAAAATTTTAGTATAGTGGATTTTTACTGGAAATTGTATGAAACCAAATCTGGCGGTAAAGATAGGAAGGCTGAAGCTGAAGAATCCGGTGATGGCGGCATCGGGGACATTCGGCTCCGAATACGCCGGCCTGGCGGACATAGATAAGCTTGGCGCGATTGTCATGAAAACGATTACGCTTAAGGCGCGGACAGGCAACCCTCCCCCGCGCATTGCGGAGACCGCGTCGGGGATGCTTAATTCGATCGGGTTAGAAAACAAAGGGCTGGATGATTTTATAAAAAATAAAGCGCCGTTACTGAAAGGGGTTAAAACGGCCGTCATAGCGAGCATAGCGGGCGACGACGAAGGCGAATACGCCGAATTGGCCGAACGCCTTGACAGGGTAGGGCGGGTCGACGGTATCGAGATTAACCTCTCGTGCCCCAACGTAAGGCACGGTGACAGGGAATACCTGATCGCCCAGGATGAAAAGGCGGTGTATGCAATAGTAAATAGCGTTAGAAAGAGCACCGGGAAGACGATCATAGCGAAGCTCGCGCCCAACGTTACGGATATCGCCGGAATAGCAAAAGCGGCTGAAAGCGCACTCACCGACGCTGTTTTATTAACAAATACATTCTTCGGCATGGCGGTAGATATAGACACATTAAAGCCCGTGCTCGGTAATATATCCGGGGGTTTAAGCGGCCCTGCGATAAAACCACTCGTCCTTCATATGGTCTGGAAGACCTATAAGAGGGCGAAGATACCTATAATAGGCTGCGGCGGGATCATGGATTATAAAGATGCCCTGGAATTCATCATTTGCGGAGCCGCGGCAGTGCAGGTTGGCACAGCCAATTTTGTGAATCCAAATACGGCCGTTGAGATTATCGGCGGCATCAAAAATTATATGGTTAAGAACAGAACGAAAGATGTCAATAAACTGACGGGATCTTTGAATGCATAGAAAAGGCGGTATAGATTCGGCAGACAGACTGATAATCGCGCTGGATGTTGACAGCGAAGATAAAGCCATGAGGCTGGTCGAGAAATTAAAAGGCAGGGTAAAATTTTTTAAGGTTGGGCTGGAACTGTTCTCCTCCTGTGGGCCGGCAATAATCGATAGGATAAAAGAGGCAGGCTGCGGCGTATTCCTTGACCTGAAGTTTCATGACATACCCAATACCGTGTCGAAGGCAGCCGTCTCCGTAACGCGGCTCGGCGTCTTCATGTTAAATATCCATGCGCTGGGCGGCTATGAGATGATCAGAAAAACCGTTATCGCGGTATCCGAAGAGGCGCGAAAAAAGAAATTGAATAAACCGAAGATCCTTGCCGTCACTATCCTGACGAGCATGGATGGATTTGAATTGAATAAAATAGGCATAAGTGATAATATTGAAAAAGAGGTATTGAAATTAGCCCGCCTGTCAAAGGCCGCGGGAGCGGATGGTGTGGTGGCCTCGCCGCAAGAGACGGCCCTGATAAGAAAAGAATGCGGCAAAGATTTTATTATAGTGACGCCGGGGGTGAGGCCCGAGGGGGCCGGCCCGGGTGACCAGAAGAGGTTTGCAACGCCGCGCGGCGCGATAACCGGCGGCGCGGATTTCATAGTTGTGGGAAGGCCCATAATAGAAGCGCCGGATCCTCTGGAGGCCGCCAGGAAAGTATTGGAAGAGATAGAATCGTGACGGAAAAAGAAGTATTGGGCATATTTGACAAATATGGGGCTCTTTTAAAAGGTCATTTTAAATTATCGAGCGGATTACACAGTGAAAAGTATCTGCAGTGCGCGCTCGTTCTCCAGCATCCCGGTATCTCGGAGATCCTTTCGAAGGCGCTTGCCAAAAGATTTGCCGCGGATAAGATAGACGTCGTTATCGGGCCGGCCTTGGGAGGCGTGACGCTTGCCTACGAAGTCGCCAGAGCCCTCGGCGCAAGGGGCATCTTTGCGGAGAGAGAGGATGGCGAGATGGCCTTGAGGCGGGGTTTCTCGATTATGAAAGGCGAGAGGGTTCTCGTCGTCGAGGATGTGGTGACGACAGGCGGATCGACAAAAGAGGTTATGAGATTAGTCAGGGCTGACGGAGGGAAAATCGTGGGGGTAGGTTCGATAATAGATAGAAGCGTCGGCAAGGCTGGCCTTGGCGCGCCGTTCGAATCCCTGGCGAAGGTTGAAATAGAGGCATTCAAAGAACGGAGCTGTCCGCTCTGCAAAAATAATATCCCCGTGATAAAACCGGGTTCACGAAAATAAAGGTGGCCATATGGCTGAAGAGCTCAAGGACTTAATAGAAAAGATAAATGAAGAAGGCGTAAAAGCCGCCCAGACGAAGGCAAAGACAATAGAAGACCAGGCCGGCCAGCGCGCGAAATCTATAATAGAAAGGGCGGAGAAAGAGGCGCTGGAGATCGTGTCGGAAGCCAAAAGTAAATTTGCCAGGCTGGAAGAGAGCACAAAGGCTTCCCTCAGGCAGGCCGCGAGAGACCTTATTCTCAGCCTGAGGAAAGAGGTAAACGCCATGCTTGACAAGATCGTGTCTTCCCATGTGCATAAGGCGCTGAGAGGTGAAGAGATGGCAAAGCTCATCGTTTCCATGATAAAAGACTCCGCCCCTAAAGGCGAAGGGTGTGTTATAGTAGCCGTTAAGAAAGAGGATCTGGAAAAGCTGGAGAAGAGCCTTTTAAGCGAGCTTAAAGACGAAGCAAAAAAAGCCGTGGTCTTGAAGGCAGCCGACGATATCCGCGGCGGTTTCAGAATAAGCTATGACGAAGGTAGATCTTGTTTCGACTTCACCGATCAGGCGGTCGCAGAGTATATAGGCTCATATCTTAAGCCACGCCTTGCCGATATATTCAAAAGGGAAGGATAGTTGAGTCAGACGACAGGTTTAGCGGTTAGCGTATAGCGGATAGCGTTTAGTAAGTCAGACGACCTCTCCTATACGCTATACGCTAAACGCTAAACGCTAAAAAGCGTCGTACGACTGTTGTTATAACGAGGCGAAGAATTGGGCAAAACACCTTCATTCTACATATATTTGATCTCGAGCTTGCCCATGCTCCATTTCGGCATGAAGGCGCTTTTCTCGTACGAAAAGTTTCTCGCGATGTGCGAAGGGTTGATGCCCGGCGACGAAATCTCTCTTTTGCGGCGGCTCGATATCGCAGCCGAAGAGATACCGCCTCGTTATCATTCAACTTTGAAGAAGTGGCATGAATTTGAGAGGGCCCTTAAGAATGAACTCGTGAAAATAAGGGCGGGCCGAAAGAAGATAGATCCTTATAAATACCTGCGCCGCGACGGCTATCCCGAGCCGCGCCTATATCAGGCGGCGCTTCAGGCATACAGGAATCCCTCTCCGCTCGACGGTGAAAAGGCGCTAGACCAGGAGAGGTGGCGTTTCCTCGATGAGCTTTCGCAAGGCCACTATTTTGACCTCGATCTTTTAATAATATACGCGTTAAAACTTTTGATTCTCAGAAAATGGGATAAGGTCTATGCGGCAAACGGTCCGGAGCTGGTGGAGAGCATGATATGACCTTTCAGCAGATGGTGAGCGAAAGTCGAACCATGAATGATAGCAGGATAGGCTATATAACAAAGGTAAGCGGCAACATGGTAATGGTTTCGGTTGATGACTTTGTCATCCAGAATGAGGTTGCTTATATCGTGCACGGGGACGAACGGCTCAAGGCCGAAGTCATACGCGTGCGCGGAAATCAGGCCGAGACACAAGTATACGAAAATACCAGCGGCCTCAGGGTCGGCGAAAAGGTGGAGTTCACAGGCGAATTATTATCAGTCGAACTCGGACCCGGCCTTCTGGGCCAGATATTCGATGGATTACAAAACCCGCTTCCCGAAGTTGCCCAGCGGTGCGGTTTCTTTTTGAAACGCGGTGTCTATATAGAGCCCCTCTCCGATGAGGCGGAATGGGAATTCTCGCCGCTTGCGAAATCCGGCGACTTGCTTTGCGCCGGCGATAAAGTTGGGTTCGTCCCGGAGAAGATATTCAAACATTATATAATGGTTCCATTCGGCCTTAAGGGAAGCATGGAGGTTGTAAGCGTGGCAAGCCGCGGAAGATATAATTTAAAACAGCCGGTAGCCCATCTCAAAGATGCCGATGGCAAAAAATATGAGGTGTTGCTGAAGCAGGTATGGCCGGTGAAAATTCCGATAAAGGCATACGCGGAAAAGCTGAGGCCCGAGAAGCCGCTCGTGACCAAGATGAGGCTCATAGATTCGTTCTTTCCCGTAGCCCTCGGCGGCACTTACTGTATACCCGGGCCATTTGGGGCCGGCAAGACCGTTCTTCAGCAGTTGACGAGCCGTCACGCCGAAGTCGACATTGTCGTTATAGCGGCATGCGGTGAGCGCGCCGGCGAGGTGGTCGAAACTTTAAAAACGTTCCCCGCCATCATCGATCCCAGGACCGGCAGGCCTTTGAGCGACCGCACCGTAATCATATGCAATACAAGTTCGATGCCTGTGGCCGCCAGGGAATCGAGCGTCTATACGGCGGTCACAATAGCGGAGTATTACCGTCAGATGTCGCTGAATGTTCTTCTTCTGGCGGATTCTACGTCGAGATGGGCGCAGGCTATGAGGGAGATGTCCGGCCGGCTCGAGGAGATACCGGGAGAGGAGGCATTCCCGGCATATCTTGAGTCGCGCATAGCGTCGTTTTATGAGCGGGCGGGGCTGGTCAAGTTAAATGACGGCACGATCGGCTCGGTGACTATCGGCGGCACGGTGAGCCCTGCCGGCGGAAATTTCGAAGAGCCGGTGACGCAGGCGACGCTGAAAGTTGTAGGCGCGTTTCACGGGCTGTCGCGCGAGCGCTCGGATGCGAGGCGCTATCCGGCCATAGATCCGCTCATAAGCTGGTCGAAATATAAAGGCATTATCGCCGGAGTCCAGATGGCCAGGGGCCATGAGGCGTTGCGTAAAAGCTTCGAGGTTGCGCAAATGATGAAGGTCGTCGGCGAAGAGGGCACGCCGCTCGCGGATTATATAGACTATCTTAAAGGGGAGCTCCTGGATTTCATATATTTGCAGCAGAACGCGTTTGATGAGGTCGACGAGTCCACTTCCGCCGAAAGACAGAAGCGCGTTTTTTATTTTATTTATAAAAATATCCTGGAGGCGGAATTCGATTTTGAGGAAAAAGAAAAGGCCCTCGGGTTTTTCCAAAAATTGAGGCAATTATTCCGGACATGGAATTCGACGCCGCCCGCCACGGCGGAATTTGATATGGTGGAAAAAGAATTATCCTCATGCATAAAAGAGAAGGCCGGGCTAAAAACAGGAGAAGGCGAGTGCATAAAGTCTATACCAACATAATCCGGATAGCGGGCGATGTCATCACTGTTGAGGCGCAGGATATCGGCTATTCCGAGATAGCCCAGGTCATGACCCATCGCGGCGTATCGCTTGCCCAGGTGATCCGCCTTGACGGTGAACGCGTTTCGCTTCAGGTCTTTGCGGGAAGCCGCGGCGTCTCGACGGGAGACAAGGTGCGGTTCCTCGGCCATTCGATGCGGACCGCTTCCGGAGACGAGCTCCTGGGCCGCATATTCAACGGGAGCGGCCTGCCCCTCGATAAGGGCCCCGAGCTTTCCGACAACATGATAGATATAGGAGGGCCGCCGGTCAACCCCGTAAAGCGCATAATACCCAATAAGATGATCAGGACCGGAATACCGATGATAGACGTATTTAACTCGCTCGTCGTCTCGCAGAAACTGCCGATATTTTCAATCGCCGGCGAACCGTATAACGAACTCCTCGCAAGGATAGCGATACAGGCGGAAGTCGATGTCATAATCCTCGGAGGCATGGGGCTGAAATACGACGATTACCTGTTTTTCAGAGATACTCTGGAAGAGCACGGCGCGCTCTCGCGTTCAATCTTCTTTATGCATACAGCGGCAGACCCCACCGTGGAATGTTTACTTGTGCCCGACATTGGCCTCGCGATCGCGGAACAGTTTGCGCTCGAAGGGAAGCGTGTCCTGGCCCTCCTGACCGACATGACAAACTTCTCTGACGCCCTGAAAGAGATAGCGATCACGATGGAACAGGTGCCCTCAAATCGCGGATACCCCGGGGACTTATACAGCCAGCTTGCCGCCCGCTATGAAAAGGCGGTCGATTTCGATACCGCGGGTTCTATAACGATACTTGCGGCGACAACGATGCCCGGAGACGATGTGACGCATCCGGTTCCTGACAATACGGGATATATTACAGAAGGCCAATTCTACCTCAAAAACGGCGTCATAGAGCCATTCGGATCCTTAAGCCGGCTGAAACAGCAGGTGAACGGGAAGACGCGCGACGACCACAGGGTAATAATGGATACGATGATACAACTATTCGCCAGTTACCGGGAGACGCTGGAAAAACAGGCGATGGGGTTCAAGATGTCCGCGTGGGACAGCAAGCTTTTGAAATACGGAAAACTATTTGAACGGGAGATGATGTCCCTTGAGGTGAATATTCCGCTCGAAAAGGCGCTTGACCTCGGGTGGGAGATAATGGCCGATTGTTTTACGCCGGAAGAGACGGCCATAAAACGTTCCGTGATAGATAAGCATTGGCCTGAAAAAATAGTTTAGAATCTAACCAGGTTAGATTCAGGCAATTTGACTTTTCTAACCTGGTTAGAGTAGAGGTGAGATCTGGGATGGAAAAGATTAAACTAACAAAAGGCGAGC
>JAUYDB010000123.1 GCA_030691985.1 Candidatus Omnitrophota bacterium
CGCTAAACGCTACCCGCTATACGCTAAAAGGTGTCGTATTACTGTTACTATAACGAGGCGACAGATGGGCGAAAGATGCGACATGAAGATGGCCGCGACGAGAGACGGTTTCGGTGAGGGGCTTGTTGAGCTTGGCTCATCTGATAAGAACGTTGTGGTCCTTTCAGCCGATCTTACCGATTCGACGAGAGCCGCATGGTTTAAGAAAAAATTTCCCGATAGGTTTTTTGGGTTCGGAGTCGCCGAGCAGGACATGTTCGGATCTGCCGCCGGCTTTGCCCTGATGGGGAAAATTCCCTTTGCCTGCACATTCGGGGTATTCGCCTCAGGCAGGGCGTGGGATCAGATAAGAGTATCCGTGGCCTATATGAACCTGAATGTTAAGATCGGCGGAACTCACGGTGGCATCTCGGTCGGCCCGGACGGCGCGACCCACCAGGCTCTCGAGGAGATAGCCCTTATGAGGATACTGCCGAATATGACCGTCATTGTGCCTTGCGATTCTATCGAGGCTAAGAAGGCAACGATAGAAGCTGCCAGGGTACAGGGGCCTGTATACCTAAGACTCGGCAGAAGTACTGTCCCTGTCATCACAAAAGATAGCGACCCGTTCAAGATAGGCAGGGCAAATGTGATTAGAGACGGCAAAGACATGACCATATTCGCCTGTGGGCAGGTGGTCTATGAGGCATTGCTTGCCTGTGATATTTTAGAAAAAGAAGGGATTGGGGCGAGGCTCATAAATTTACATACGCCGAAACCCATAGACACGGATATTATTATCAAAGCAGCCAGTGAAACGGGCGTGATAGTAACCGTAGAAGAACATACGGTGGCCGGCGGTTTCGGCAGCGCTATAGCCGAAGTTGTAATCCAGACGAATCCTGTGCCGATGAAGATGGTAGGTGTCCAGAACAGGTTTGGGGTCTCCGGCGAGCCGGACGAACTATTCGACTATTTTGGATTAAGAGCAAAATATATTGTTAAGGCGGCAAAAGAAGCGCTGGCTATGAAGGAGTAAATAGATAAGTTTTAGCGTATAGCGGATAGATTTTATTTTTCCTATACGCTATACGCTAAACTCGTTGTTTGACTCTACTATACGCTATACGCTATCCGCTAACCGCTAAACTTGTTGTCTGGCTCTATTATATGGCATCTATCACTATAAAAGCCCCCGCTAAAATAAACCTTTTCCTTAAGATACTAAATAAACGCAAAGACTCTTACCACAATATCCTCACCCTTTTTGAAAGAATTTCCCTGACGGACGAAGTTCAAATATCAAAAATCCGGAAAGGCATAGAGGTCTTTTCCGACAGGTTCATCACGCGCGATCCCAGGGATAACCTTGCTTTTAAAGCCGCCCAGCTTATTATGTCCAAAAAAAGGTTAAAGGCCGGAGTCAGGATATTTATAAAAAAGAGGATACCGGTAGCGGCAGGGATGGGCGGAGGCAGTTCTGACGCGGCAAGCGCCCTGGTCGGGATAAACAGGCTTTTTAAATTAAGGTTTGGGGAAAAAGAGCTCGCGCGTCTTGCCGGACAACTTGGCGCGGATTGCCCGTTTTTTATATCAAATAAGCCTTTTGCTATTGGAAGGTCAAGAGGCGATAT
>JAUYDB010000147.1 GCA_030691985.1 Candidatus Omnitrophota bacterium
CATCAAATGCGGGATTATAGACCTTTACGCCGCGCGGCGCGATCGGCTTGCCAAGGATTGTCCTCACCTCATTGCCGTCGCGCTCCTCTATCGGGATGTCAGCGCCCGTCTTCAGACTGAAATCAAATGTCGAAAGCGGGGCTACAACATAGAATGGGACCCTGTGATACCTTGCCAGGACAGCCAGGCCGTATGTCCCGATTTTATTCGCCGTGTCGCCGTTTCGCGCTATCCTGTCCGCCCCGACGAATATCTTATCGATATTTCCTTTTGCCATCAGGCTTGCGGCCATATTGTCGCATATCAAAGTCGTGTCGATGCCTTCGTGTAACAGTTCCCATGTGGTAAGCCGCGCGCCCTGTAAGAGCGGCCGGGTTTCATCCGCATAGACTTTTATCCGCTTACCCTGTCTCTTCGCCTCGAAAAGTACGCCAAGCGCCGTCCCATAATCGGCAGTGGCGAGTCCGCCGGCATTACAATGAGTCAGAATAACATCGCCAGATTTTATCAGCCGCTCGCCATGCCGCGCCATGGCGCGGCAGTTCCGTTTATCCTCGTCGATTATGGCCAGGGCTTCGTTCAACAGGATCTCTTTGACCTCTGCCGCCGGTTTCGCGGCATTTTTTTTTGCCAGGCGCACCATTCTGCCAAGCGCCCAAAACAGATTCACGGCAGTCGGCCGCGAGGAGGCAAGATATCCGGCAATGATATCCACCGTTCCCGCAAGATCCCTGCCCGTCTTCGCTTTCGCATTCTTTATCCCGAGCAGAACCCCCAATGCCCCGGCAATGCCGATAGCCGGCGCGCCCCGTATTTCGAGCCTCTTTATCGCGCGCCAGAGTTTTTTGACAGAGCCGCACTCCACAAACCTGACTTTATGCGGCAAGCGCGTCTGGTCAATGTAGCGCACCTTCCCTTCCTTCCAGAAAATAGTCTCTACCGGCATCTCTACCCCCAAATCATCTTCGTCAATATGTTGCTCTTTATTCCTATCGCCTTATAAGGGCATACCTCATGGCAGCACAGGCATCTTACGCATCTCTTGTAATCTATGCTGCAGTAATTCTTCTCTATCTCGATACAATTAACCGGGCATGTTATCTTGCAAAGATTACAGCGGGCGCAAATCACGCTGTTGATGTGAGGCCTGAACCTTATCATGGCCGCGACTCCTTCCGCGATTATTCTCGGAATAAATTTCAAAAGCGTCGTCTGAGGCAAACGGAAATCCTCCGCGATAAACTCCGCGGGATCGTCGCCGCATATCTCTATCTTTTCAGGATCCGCCTCACCACACCCCATGTCGTAAGCATCTTTCGTGACACGGATATCCAAGGCATCCAATCCGACCATCCTCGCCAGGCACGAATCCACGGCTACCCCGTCGGAACTCGCCATCACGAAATTCATCTTCCGCGGCACGCCGGCGGCAGGGCCGTTTCCTTCCATCGCGACGATGCCGTCAAGCACCGTCAGGTGGGGTTTCGCTATAGAGTATATCCTGGCAACCACTTTGGCGAAATCCTTTTCCTTCGGGGCTTTTGAATGGCATTCGGCTTTATGCAGGCCCGTCACCGCGCCGTACATATTTTTAATCGCGGCTGTTATGACGGTGATGCTGTGCGTTTTAAACTTCGGTATCGAAATGACGCAATCTGAATCGAAGACGCGCCTCGCTATAGGAATACCGTCCACAAACCTTGAGCTTGTGAATCTGACAAGCTCGACGCCCTCTTCGGCGGCCATCTTCTTCATCCCGCTCTTTTCAAAGACGCTGTCGATATTCCTGTAATATCCTCCGGGCGAATCGCCTATTACAGGAACAGCGCCCGCGCCTTTTACAAGCCGCGCGACCGCCCTGACGATTTCCGGATGTGTATCAACGGCATCCTCCGGCGGCCGCGCCGAAAGTAAATTCGGCTTCAATAAAACTTTCATGCCCGGCTTGACGAAACGTCCGATGCCGCCGACAAGGCCTATGGCCCTCTCAACGGCATCGAATACCTTCTCAGCCGCGTAATCTTCGCATCTTACTATAGAAACTTTCGCCATCGCTTATACCCCAACCTGTTTTACGAGAAACAGAAGTATCACCATGCCCAGATTATGCGCGATATGAACCGTTATCGAAGAAACGAGCGTCCCCGTCTTCTCGTACATATACACAAGAAGCAGCCCAATCGCCATTATGGGCAGGAATCCGGCGACATTCGCGTGCAGGAGCGCGAATATGGCCGCGGTAACAAGCATCGAACCCAGTATTCCGATATATTTTTTGAGCGCATTATACATAAAACCTCTGAAGAAGAGCTCCTCTATGATAGGGCCTACGATTGCCGCAAACAGGCCCGTATATAAAAGAAATCTCGCGCTCTCCTCTTTCAGGAATAATTCCACTACGGGCTGTTTCGGCGGAATATATCCGAATAGATTTGAGATGGCTGCCGTCATGAGCAAAAGGAAAAAAAGGATCGGTAATAACGCTATATATCCTACGATGCCGTAAAAGAGGTTCTTCGCGAAGTTTTTAAATGATATGCCGAGCGCAATAAGCTTCTCCCCGTATTGCCCGACGGTAAAATAGAATATAAATACTATCGTCAGTATGTCAAGGAGCGAGGAGTTCAATACCATTCTGAAGTTATTATTCTTTAAAACAGGGAATTGCCGGGCAAGCCCAGATTCTATCAGGATGGCCATGTAGCCAAAAAATAAAAAGAGTATCGCGACTTTCGCCACGTCCCGGAGGCCCCACCTGACCGGCTGAACTGCGTGAGTTTTGATGTCAGGGACGTTGCCGGAAATCCTCATCGACAATAATATCGCATCGATGGCAATGCCAAGGAGCAGTAGAAACACAGCCAGAAGGGCTGAGAGGCTGAATACCGCGGCAAGAGGCCTGTTTTCGCGAAACAGCTTCTCGATCTTGCGCTGTTTCGCGGGAATTCCCTCGTCGGAAATTTTGGCCGCTGAGCCTGTTCCTATCGCCGCTTTTTTTGATTTTACGTCTCGCTTCGAACCAACCGGCGCCGAGGCGGCGATATTAAGAAACACCATAAAAATGATAAGGAGGATATACAGCCTGTCCCTCGCGCAAGCTCGTATTATCCCGGTCATCCCACTACCCCGTATGACCGCATCCTGAAACTCGCGCCCAGATTCCGCGCGGCTTCCTCGCACTTTCCGACATCCACGCCCGGCAGGTCCAGGCACGTAACTTCCGTTTCTATGTTATTGGCTACGCAGGCCTTGATGAAATCTAGAATGCGCGCGTAAGCGGCCTGTCCGAACTCAGGCCTGCATATACGGGTGTAATTTTGCTCCGTGTCAACGTTCAGGCTGACCGATACACTGTCCACAAGGCCGAATAATTCTTTCGCGATAGGCCTTGAATTGATGAGATCGCCGTGGCCGTTCGTAACGATCCGTATCGCAAGCGCGCCCTTCTTTTTCAATTCCCTTGCGGCCGTTTTTACTACGTCAAGCCTCACGGTCGACTCTCCGTAACCGCAGAAGACCACCTCTCTGTATTTTCCGGGATCGCCGACGGCCTTCAGGATATCGTCCACAGACGGCTCTTTTTCAAGTTTGAGGTTATGGCCCTTCACAAAAGCAGTCCTGTCCCTTATGCAGAAATCGCACCTGTTTGTGCATCTGTTGGTTATATTTAAATATAACGAATCTCTTATTTGATAGGCGATCCTGGCCTTCTCGTCGAGCCCCAGAGCAAAAAGCGAATTCGCGTTGTGCGTGGTTATCCGGGCGACATCCTCCTTCGATAAGTTCAATAATTTCGACCATTGTTCGACGAGCAATGCCAGATACGCCGGCTCGTTCCGGCTGCCGCGGAATTCCTGCGGCGCCAAAAAAGGCGCGTCGGTCTCAAGGAGAAGACGTTCTACGGGCACGAGCCGCGCCACTTTTCGCAATGCCTCGGCATTTTTAAATGTGATGTTGCAGGTAAAAGAGACAAACAGGCCGAGGTCGAGGCATTCTTTCAAAAAATCCGCGTCTTCGGAAAAACAATGCATCACTCCGCGGATACCTGTCCCCCTCTCTTCCTTTAATATCGCGAGGATATCGTCTTTAGCTTCTCTTGAATGAAAGATCATCGGCCGGTCAAGGTCGAGGGCCAGCGCGATAAATTTCCTGAAGGCCGCAACCTGCTCATCCCTGGGCGAGAGATTTCTGAAATAATCTAGTCCGACTTCACCAATAGCGACGACCTTTTTATCTTTGGCGAGGGAGCGGAAGTCGTTTATGACTTTATCGGTTACCGTTTTCGCCTCATGGGGATGGACGCCGAGTGTAGCATAGACCATATCATAAATTCCCGCAAGCTCAAGCGCGCGGCGGCTTCCCTCGACGGAACTTCCGACGTTTATAATCTTCGCAACGCCGGCCTTCCCGGCCCTCTCTATAACCTCATCCCGATCGCCGTCAAAATCTTTAAAATCAAGATGGCAGTGCGTATCAATCAGCATTTCGCTCCATGTAAAATTTTTCCACCCGATGCACTGAAATTTTTACGGGTCCTGTCGCGCGGTCGCCTTTACGTGCTCCGCGCTCGCATGGGGTGTACAAACGACGTCTATAGAGGCGGGTATCTGTATGCCCGCTAGGATTACCTAGCGTCCGACCCCATATTAGCGTTTAGCTTAAATCGTAATCCTAAGCAGCGGGCACCCCCATCCCATGCTCGCTTGTGCGCGCGTAAAGGCTAGGCCGCGCGCCACCCGTAAAAATTTCCCTACTCTCTCCATGAAATTTTTCATCTCACG
>JAUYDB010000195.1 GCA_030691985.1 Candidatus Omnitrophota bacterium
ATGGGGGTGCCCGCTGCTTAGGATTACGATTTAAGCTAACTGCTAATATGGGGTCGGACGATAGGTAATCCTAGCGGGCATACAGATACCCGCCTCTATAGACGTCGTTTGTACACCCCATGCGAGCGCGCCAGCACGTAAAGGCGACCGCGCGACAGGACCCGTAAAAATTTATGGCTTTTGCAGCAGGACGGGTCCTGCTGTACGGAAGCCGAAAAATTTTCTGCCTACCAATCCTTTGCCGGGTCGGGCTCTTGGGCTACCCTTGTGCGCATCCGGATAGCTTTGCCAGTCGCCTCCTCGCCCTTATAGCCTTCGAGAAGCATCTGCGCTTCCTGCTCTGACATCTCTTGCGCTTCTCCCTGGGACTGCGGTGTTTGATATGCCGTCAGGCCGCCCTTCTCTTCTTTATCTTTACCTTCCCCGGCCTTGCCTCCAGCGCCTTCCCGAGATTCCTCTTTAGCCTGCTCTTTCTCTTTAGCCTGCTCCTCCCTATCCTCTTCAGATTGATTCTGCGGTTCACGCTTTTGTTCTTTCGGCTCCTGTTGTTCGTTCATAGATTTGTCGGCGCCGGACTCCGGCTTCTCTTCCTGTCCTTTACTTTCGGGGCCTTGCCCCCCTTCCTTATTCTCTTCCTTCCTCTGGCTTCCGCCGCCGCCTTGAGGCTCCTCTTCTTTAGATTTATCTTCTTTTTTCTCTTCCTTACCCATGCCTTCACCGCCGCCTTGAGGCTCTTCTTCTTTAGATTTATCTTCTTTTTTCTCTTCCTTACCCCGGCTTCCGCCGCCGCCTTGAGATTGTTTTTCTTCAGGGTTATCTTTTTTCTTCTCTTTATCATCTTTATTCTGTTGCCGATTTCTTTGATCCTTATTTTGCTCTTTCTCCTTTTCCTTGTCTTTCTCCTTTTCTTCCTTTTTCTCCTGTTGGCGTTCCTTCAGTTCTTTAATTCTCTTTTCGACAAATTCGTAATTGAACTTCGCGTCTGCATCAGAAGGGTTAAGATCGATCGCGCGCTTATAAAACTTTAAGGCGGTCTCGTATGACTCTCTCGCTTTATTTATGTCGCTCTTCTCTCTCGAAGCGCCTATTCTGTATAAGGCATTTCCTATATTATAATCCGCGCCGGAGATGATGCGGGACTTTCCGGATGCTATCGCCTTGTTAAAAGATTCGATGGCCTTGTTATATGAAGCGCTCTTATAGAGAGCTGACCCGAGATTGAAGTTCGCGATTTCGGAAGCAGGATTACCGGAAAGCGCCAATTCATATAACTTAGCGGCCTCTGCATACTTTCGATCATTATATAATAAATTCGCCTTCTTTACATCCTCTTTCAGAAAAGCAAATGCCTGCGCGCAAAATACCGAAGAGGCGGATGCGATGAATAATGCTGCCACTACGGACTTTCTCATAGCACAGGGCCTCTTCTTTCTGAAATCAGCGGTTCTATGAACAAAAGCAGTATCGCCGCTATAAGAAAATTTTGAAACCTTTCCTGGTAGCGCTTTTTCATCTTGGATTCCAGGTCGCGTTTTTCCAGTTTTGATACGCTCTTTTCATACAGAAGGACCAACCCGAACTCTGACTGGGTAGCGCGCACATAACCGCCGCCGGTCGATATCGCTATCCGTTTCAGTATGTCCTCGTTAATCTTTGTTTTAACTATCCTACCGGCCTTATCGGCCAGATACTCCCTGTCGCCGCGCTCGCCTATCACGGGTATAAGCTCCCCCTCTGCCGTGCCCACGCCAATGCAATATATCATAATGCCAAGCTCGGACGCCTCTTTCGACGCCCTAAGCGCGTCGCCCTCAAGCTCTTCCCCGTCGGTGATTATAACCAATACCTTATATTTTTTCTCCGGCCCCTTGAAAACGTCTATGGCCGTTTTTATAGCGGCCGCTATAGATGTTCCGCCCCGCGGTATGGTGCTGATAGAAATGTCATCCAGGGCCAGCGCAAAACCGTTATAATCAATAGTGAGGGGGCATTGCAGAAATGCCGTGCCCGCGAATGCCACGAGCCCGATCCTGTCACCGTTAAGTTTTTTTATAAGGTCCTTCACCGCGTATTTAGACCGCTCGAGCCTGTTTGGTTTTACGTCCGTCGCAAGCATGCTCTTAGAAACATCTATCGCTATCAGTATGTCAAGCCCCGACCTTTTCACCTCCTCCCACTCGAAACCCCACTGAGGCCTGGCGAGCGCGATCAGGCACATAAAAATAGCCGTTATCGTAATAAAGGTTTTGAATATCTTTCTGGGCGCGCTCAATCCCGGCGCTATTGCCTTTATCAGCTCCTTATCGGCGAAGCGCTCTAAACGGGCCTTTCGCCTGTTCATGGCCCATATAGAAAATACTATCAGCATGAAGAGCGTTATAAATATCGCGGAAAAATAGCTTGAGTTCGCGTAATACATCTACGGCACCTTAAGGAATAACGTATTTACCAGCAGTATCTCAAAAGTGAGAATCAAAAGCCCCGGAATCAGAAAAAGGTAAAACAGTTCGTCATATTCCCGATACCCGAAATGCTCGATGTTGGACTTCTCGAGCCTGCTTATGTCGTCATATATCTTTATCAGTGTCTCTGTGTCGGTCGCGCGGTAATATTTCCCGCCCGTTATATCGCCAATTTTTTTTAACGATTCCTCGTCAATTTCGATGGGTATATTCTGATAAATGGTCCTTCCGTATACATCCTTAAACGGATAGGGCACCAGCCCTTTGGTCCCAACGCCTATTGTATATACCTTTATTTTGAGCGCCTTCGCCGCCTCGGCCGCGGCAAGGGGGGACACAGTTCCGGCATTATTCACTCCGTCGGTAAGCAGGATAATTATTTTGCTCTTGGTCTTAGATGTCCGCAGGCGGTTCGCGGAGCTCGCAATCGCGGAGCCTACGGCGGTCGCATCCTCTATCATGCCGACCCTGACCCTGTCTAAGTTCTCGTTGAGCCACGTATAGTCCGTCGTAAGCGGGCAGACGGTATAGGCCCTGGCCGCGAATGCCACCATGCCGATCCTGTCGTCCTTTCTCTTCTTTATAAACTCTTTAACTACCTCTTTCACCACATCATATCTGTTTACCCGCCCAGTTCCAATCCTGAAATCCTCGGCCAGCATGCTTGTGGATGTATCGAGCGCCAGGACTATGTCAACGCCTTCCGATACGGCCTTGGTCCCTTCGAGCACTGTCTGCGGTCTTGCAAGCGCAAGCAGCAAGAATATCATAGCAAACACCCGCAGAAATATAAGAGACCTGCTCATGCGAATCCTGAGGGTCGGCCTAAGTTCCCTGACAAGCTCACCCGATGAAAACATGAAAGCCGAGCCCTGCCGCCTTCTGGACAGAATGACCATCAGCGGCAAGAGAAAAACCAGTAATAATGCTTGTGGGTCTTTAAATATAAACACGCCCTAAGGCTTCGCTCCTTCCATCCCATGCGCAAATACGCCTTTTGTCTCTTCAATAAATATTCTCGCCGTAGTAAAAATCGACTCTGCTTCGATCCTGGTCGGCGCATACTTCGCGAATTTGACCAGGTCGCATGCGCCAAGAAACCTCTCTAACAAATTTTTATGAACCGATGACAGGGCTGCGGAGTCTTTTAGCGATCCCAGGAATTCTTCAGTTGTCATCTCAGGCGCCTTCAGCCTGAAGACGTTTTCTATATAACGCCTTACGCAATCCGAGACACCGACATAATACCCCTTTACGTCTCCTCCGCCGGAAAATGCATTACTTATCGTTTCGAGCTCTTCCATGGCGATATCGTATGGAAACTTCTGCTTAAGCGCCTTCCTCGTAATCTTATAAATAATGTATACACCTATACCGGCGGCCGACAGAATAAGCGTCGAAAAAATAATCAGCATAGTCACATCAAAAAAATTCATCGGTCCTTTTATGTCTTTTATATCGTTTACCCCGCCGCCGGCGGCCAAAACACTATCGACAGCTATATCTATAGCCCTGACTTTTTTTGCTACCCACTCTCGGGCGCCTTTTGTCCGGTACTTTATCTCAGCCTGAGGGATTTCATGTTTTCCTACCGAAAAGCAGGTTATGTCATACCAGCCGGACATTACGCGTCCGCCGAATATTCCTTTCTTAATCTTCGTGCCTGAACCGCGTATCTCAAAATCGCTGATTCTGTCATCCTCAAAAGATCGTGTACGTCGTTCGCTCCGACTCCATAACCT
>JAUYDB010000266.1 GCA_030691985.1 Candidatus Omnitrophota bacterium
ACGCGGCCAGGAAGACCTTCTCCACCGACTTATAAGTGCCCTTGACCACTATCCACCATATTAAAACCGCCGATACCGGAAGCGAAATATATTTCGAGACACCGAAGATTTCGCAGCTTGCCGCGATGCCCGAAAATTCGCTTATCGTGTTGGTGAGATTCGAAAACAAAAAGACCGCCATGGCGTAGAATGTCACCTTTACCCCGAACTTTTCCCGTATGAGGTCCGCCAACCCTTTGCCCGTGACGACCCCCATCCTGGAGCACATCTCCTGTATCACGATCAAAGCCAGGGCCATAGGAATGAATACCCACAGCATGGAATATCCGAAATGGGCGCCCGCCACGGAATACGTCGCGATCCCGCCGGCGTCGTTATCGACATTGGCCGTGATTATGCCCGGCCCCATGACACTAAAAAATATCAGGAAATTCCGCCAGCGATGGGGCGTCCTTATGCCGCCGTTCCCATTTCCGTTCATGCTACTTCCCCTCACCCTAACCCTCTCCCCTAAAGGGGAGAGGGGATTCTGCTTCCCCTCACCCTGGCCCTCTCCCCTGAAGGGGAGAGGGGACTATAGGCCTTTTGATTTTGGCTTACGCCTGCGCCACGCGATAGAGATAACCTGGCTCAGGACGTCATCCATCGTTATTATGCCGTGGAGGATCTTGTTTTCGTCTATAACGGGGATGGCCGATACCTTATACTTATCCATGAAGTAGGCCACCTCCTTCACGCTGTTATTTAAATAAACGTACAGGGTCTTGGGAAAAACTGTTTTCAGAATATTGTCCTTAGGCTCGGCGAAAAGAAGCCGCCTTATCGTAGTCACTCCTTTCAAGCGGTTCTTCTCATCAACTATGTATATATAAGGGACCGTCTCCACTTCTTTCGTGTTGTTTTTTACAAAATCGATGGCGGCTTCCACCGACACCGTCTCAGGCATCGAAACCAGCTCTGTAGTCATGAGGCCGCCGGCGGAATCGCCGGAGTATCCCAGAAGAGTCGAGAGTTTTTTGGCCCTGTTAGACTCTATAAGCGTAAGGAGGTTTTTTACGGTGTTGGAAGGCAGCCTCTCAAGAAGGTCCGTCGCTTCATCAGAAGACATTTTGGTCACTATCTGGGCGGCCTCCTTTTTATCGAGGTCCTTAAGTATGATCTTCTGCTCTTCAAAATCAAGATTTTCAAACACCCTGGCTTTTATGCCGATATCCAGGGTCCGGAATAGCGCCATCCTCTGGTTTGTGTTCAGGTCAAATATTATATCTCCCAGATCGGCAGCCGGTATCGAGGACATCTGTTTTTCGGAAACCGAAAGTTTCATCGTCATGCTGGCGGGATTGAGCGAGACCGGCTGGATGTACTTCCAGGACACGAGCTCCTCCTTCTTCAAAAATCTTGAGTCTTTGTGAAAAACCTTTATCAGGCCATCCACGATCTTCTCCCACCCGAGCCTTCGAAGGAGGCTTCTCAACCCTATATCAACGTGCGCTATCACATATTCGTGGTCAACTTTAAGAAGATCGACATCGTTGACACGCCTGACTTTATGGTTATATGTGTCGACGACCTGCTGGTCGAGGATGTCGCGCCTTATGAGAAATTCGTAATTTTTCACGGTGGGGCCAAACTTTATATCATCGCTTTTTATATTCAGCGTTACGGAGTCCTCAATGATCGAGACGCCTGACCATGGCACGGACGCGTAAGTCTTTTTTAAAAAACCCTTGCTTATGATGAGTTCGCTTAATTTGGGATAGGTCTCCCCCAGCTTCGACGAGATATCCCAGACTGCGCCTGTGAATTTTCCGTCCGCGGCCAGGACATCCTTCTTCAGGATCTCTGATAAGTAAACGAACATCGCCGCGGCCTTCTGCCCGGCCTCATTTATATTATTCGTCATATGTGGTTGTGGGGTTCATTCCCCTCACCCTAGCCCTCTCCCCCTTCGGGGGAGAGGGAATTCTCTCATAATTTCCTCTCCCCCCGAAGGGGGAGAGGATTCAGGTGAGGGGGAAATTGCGCCAATTTGGACAGCTACGAATTAAAACCGCTTTCTGAATACGATGATCATTAGAATAGCGGCCAAAAATAGGGCTATAGAGATATTGAGTTTTGCCTTATCCACACGCTCTTTCAGCGCAAAACCGTGTTTTAAGATGTTCACGGCGCCGGCGTGGATATCAAGTTCTCCTCCGTGAACGGGGCAGGCGCGATGAAATATGCCGTCTACAACTAAAACGTCGCCCTTGTTTTTATAGTCTCCTATAAATTGAACCACGCCAAGCGCGTCTTTCCTGCACCATACGCCTATGGCGTTCTCCCCGTCGTTTAGGTTTATCCATGAATGGCCGCCTCGATTCAATATAGCCGTTATCAATTCGCCTTTGTAGAGGACTCTTTTGCTGTCAAAAAAGTCCGCGTTATCTATAAGCGCTTTGCTCGAAATCTCCTCCGCGGCAAAAGCTGAAAGCTGAAACACGAAGACTGAAAGAATCGCCAATACCGCCACTCTCAGAGACTTGTCATTGCGAGACCTGTACCCGAGCGAAGCGAGTGGTGCAGGGCGAAGCAATCTAAAGGTGAGATTGCGCAGCCTGTTGCGAGCGAAGCGAAGCAATCGCCCTACGATAAATATAACGGCTCCTCGCAATGACGGATAGAGTTTCTTTAAGAACTGAACTGCTGCCACTATTCTCTCCTTCCCTTTAACGCGGCCAGGACCATGCCGCCCAAAGTGAATATCGCTATAAATTCAAGCCTTCCGGCCCACATCTGTAACATATAAACTACCTTCAATGCCGCCGGCATGGACGGAGAGGTTATGCCGCAGGAAAGCCCGACATTAGCGGCGGCCGATACGGACTCAAACAACGCGTTTTCGAGAGGATGGCCGTAAAGCATCCCGGCTATAGTGCCAAGGAGATAAAGGTTTATATAGGAAATAAGAATAATGGCGGCCACCCTGACATGCCTGTCTTCCAGCATAAAATCTTTTATATGATGAATCTTCTGTATCAATATCGCGCTTTCGGGTATAAGCAGTTTCTTTATGTCCTGCCGCAGGGCCTTATATATAACACCTATTCTCAATAACTTGATAGCGCCTGTGGTGGAACATACGCTGCCGCCTATCGCCATGGCAATCGTTATCCCGAGCATGGCAAGCGGCCCCCATTCATTGACAAATTGCCGCGCGTATATAGTGGAATATCCCGTGCCGGTGTGGCCGGATATCAAGTGATAAAAGACCTTTCTGAAGAACGGGACGGCATCGGCATAAATGCCTCTGCCAACGAGCCCCCATGCCGTGACAGATAATGTCGCTATCATGGTGATAAATAAGGTTACTATTTCTATGTTACGATACAGCTCTCTTCTGTTTCCCGTCCACACGGCGTAATGAAAGGCAAAGTTGACAGCGCCAAGAAACATCAGGGAGGCGGTTATTATTTCAAACGGAAAGTTATGATAGAACAGGATGTTCTGCGACTGCGGCGTAAACCCGCCCGTATCCCATGCCGCCATAAATATGCATACGGAATCGAAGACGGCCTTCGCGGGTTTGAGGCCGCCATTGATCGCCGATATGGAAAGCGCGGCCGAGCCTATCACAAGATAAATCATGCTTACAAGCCATATGAATCTCGCGGTCTCGATCACGTTCGGCAAGATCTTCTCATCGCGCGCCTCGCCCACATACATCCTGAACGCGCCGGCGGTCCCCTTGAACAGGAATGTGAGCGCTATGACCACTATGCCCTGGCCGCCTATAAACATCGTCAGGTGCCTCCAGAAATTATAAGAGCCGGCCATGTGATCGAGGTCCACGGCGAGCGAGAGGCCGGTGGTGGCGTAACCGCTCATGGCCTCAAAACACGCGTCGAGGTAGGAGGCGAAATGCCCGCTGAAGACAAGCGGTATAGCGGAAATGAACATGGCGGCAAGCCATGATAGAGCGGCGACTGACATGGCATGTTTTGTGGCCAGGTCTTTCTTTGTATGGCATACCGCTGTTATTACAAGGCCCAGCAAAAGAGCTATCGAGATGCTGAGCAGGAAATTTACAGCGGGTTCTATCTCATTATGCAGAACGGCTATGATGAAAGGGATGGCCATCAATAACGCGATACCTATTATTATCTTTCCAAGATAATATCCTGTAATCTTATAATCATCCAAAACAGGGGCTAATATCATCTATAGATTCCCCACCACAGCGAACATACAATAAACCCGGTCGATATAAAAAATAGGGTCAGCAGAATCTCAAGGCATATGCCGACCGCGCCGTTTTCTATACTTTTAAAAAATGATTTTATTTTTACAAGATTCGTTTTCATGCTACTCGACCTTCCCCATTAATAGGTCTAAAAGCTGCTGCTCATTCTCTATGGTCGTAAGCGCTATGATGTCATCGCCTTTTTTAAGAAGCGTCTCTCCTTTCGGAACGACGATACTCTCGCCCCTGACTATCGAGACAAAGACGGAGTTTTCAGGAAGGGTGATATCTTTAACATACTTGTCCACTACCGGAGATTCTGAATTCAGGTCCACCCGCACCAGGGCAAGTTTCCCGCGCTTGAATGTCATAAGGTTTATCACATCTTCAAACGAGACCTCTTCTTCTATGATCTTCGCTATGATAGTCGTGGCATTTACGGGCACATCGACGCCGAGTTCGGAAAATACATGCTCGTTGCGCGGGTTATTTACCCTGGCCACCGTGCGCCTGACATTGAAGACTTCTTTCGCGAGCTGGCAGACTATCAGGTTGTCCTCGTCATTCGCCGTCACCGCGGCAACGACGTCCGCGCGAGCTACCTCTGCGTCCTCCAGGTGCTTCGGTTCGCAGCCGTCTCCGTTTATCACCATCGCGTCCAGATTTTGCGATATGCCCTCGCAGCGCGCCTTGTCTTTTTCTATGACAGTAACCGCGTGTTTATCATGTATCAATTTCTGCGCCAGATAAAAGCCGATCCTACCCGCGCCAATTATCACGATGTACATGTTTCGCTCCTTATAATGAGTCTGTTAGGCAAAGTGTCATTGCGAGCGAACGAAGTGAGCGAAGCAATCCAGAGTTTAGATTGCTTCGTCGGAAAGCAGTGCCGCAATATCCTCCTCGCAATGACGGCCATAGGTAACATATAAGCGTCTATACTTACAGCCTGAAGATATCCTTGATCTTTTTTAAACTCGAGGTCCTCACGACACCCATCACCTTGTCGGAGAGCTCGAGCGAGAGATCGGGCTGAGGGATGATCACCTTCTTCTTCCTCTCGACAACAACCGCCATAAACTCATCGGGCACATTGAGGTCTTTCACCATCTTCCCATTCAGCGACTCGTCCACGATTATCTCGATAACGCCGAGCTCGCCCGTCTCTACCAGATAGCCGGTAAAACGGTTTTCTATTATCTTGTCCCTGATCATGGCGGCGACGAGCACCGTGCCGCTTATTATGTCCAGCCCCAGCCTCCTGTATATATCCGCCCTTTTCGGATCATATACGCGCGCGATCACCCTGGGGACATTGAATATCTTTTTGGCTATCTGGCTCGCCATAAGATTCGTATTGTCGCCGCTGGTAACCGAGACAAACGCGTCCTGTTTATCTATCTTGAGCTCCTTCAGCAGTTTTTCATCGAAACCATTGCCGTGCGCGACTATCCCATTGAACGTCGCGCCCAGCCTATTGAAAGCCTCCTGGTCCTTATCTATAATGGTAACGTTATGGCCTTCCTGCGAAAGCAAAAGCGCAAGCTGTGACCCGACCCTCCCGCATCCAACAATCAGCACATTCATAGCGACTCCTCGTTATAGCGAGTTTTGTCATCCGTCATCCGTTGTCCGTTTATCGTAAAAAATACGGATAACGAACGTCGGATTACGGATAACGAACCTAAGTTTTCGACTCTGACTTAACCGCCGCGACGCTCACCTTTTGTATATTAAGCGCGTTTATGATGTCCAATGCCCTGACAACGTTCTCAAATTTAGCCATGCCGTCAACCTTAAGGACAACGCTTAAGGCGGGATTCGCCCTCGCTTTTGCCCGCAGCCTGCTCTTCAGATCCGAGCCCCCTATCCTCTCCCCGTCTATATAATATTCCCCGGATTTAGTTATTGCCAGGACAGTCTTCTCAGAACCTTCCAAAGGCGCGCCGCTTGACGCCTTGGGCAGTCTTATCTCCAATTTAGATATTATATTCGGATTGAAGGTATAAACGAGGCTGAAAGAAATGAAGAAGAAGATGAACATGTTCATCACGATATCGGTCATGGCCACGGACTCTAAAGCCATAAGATAATTTTTTGTGCCCTTTATCTCTATCATTGCTTTGGCTTTACCTCAGACAATGCTTCTACCAGCTGCATGGATGAATCGCTCAGTTCATAGGATATATATTTTATCCTCGATATTATGAAATTGCAGATGAGATAATACGGCACGGCTATCGACAACCCGGCCGCCGTTGTTATCATCGCCTCATATATTCCTCCGGCAAGCGCCGATACGGTTATATTGGAACCCGCCTTCTCCCACGCCATGAATGCCTTTATAAGGCCTGTGATGGTGCCCAGAAACCCTAAAAGCGGCTCGATGCCTATTATCGATATGAGGCCGCCGATATATCTTTCCATGTATTTTACCTGGCTGTTTCCGGTCCTCTCCAGAACTTTTTCGATCTCCTGGGCCGGCAGATGCCTCTTCTCCAGGGCCGCCTTAAGCGTAACGGCAAGAGGAAACCTGGAACTTTTTGAACACATGCTGATCGCCTGTTCGAAGCGGCCGCTCCTTACCTTGACAAGGATTTCGTTTGTAAATTTCTGGCAGTTCATGCTTATCCTTGCCAGCATCCATAGCTTATCAATTATTATCGCAAGGCCCAGCACAGAGCCGAGCATTATCGGTATCATCACCGGACCGCCTTTAATTAAGGCCCAGAGCATCTAATTTATCCTTTCGCCAAAAAATACGCGATGGTGTCAACTAAACCTTTTCTCATCATCATGACCGCTATAGCCGCAAGAAGCAGGCTCGCGATCTTTGAAATTGCCTTTGACCCGGCCTTGCCTAAAAACTTTGAAATCACGCCCGCATATGTAAACACGACCCATGTGATCAAAAGGTTTGCTACAAAAGACAATATTGTATAAAACATGCCGTATGAGTCAAGAAGGATTACTATTGTTGTAAGCACGGCCGGCCCCGTCACAAGTGGCGTGCCTATAGGAACCGCGCCCATTGTATCGACCGAGAGCCGCCCCGTCTTTTCGTTGCGCAAAAGATCTTTTAAGGATATAGCCAATAAGACCAGCCCTCCGGCTATCTTGAAATCGGCCACAAGGATGCCCAATATCTTAAATATCCACCTGCCCAAAAAAAGAAATATTATGCCGATCAGAAAGGCCGTGATGATAGACTGCGTCACGATTCTTCGCTTTTCCAGTTTTTTGAGACTTTCCGTAAATCCGATATAAAGAGGCAGGACCCCGACCGCGTCCATGGCTATAAATATCGGAATAAAGGATAGTAAAAATTCTTTCATTATTTCTCCTATATATTCAGTGATTATACCATAGCATATATTATATGGCAATTATATCCGTTAAGGAGTGGTTGTGGCGTAAAAAAACCGAAAAATAGGTAACAGTTCGGTTCTATAAGAAAATGGGGTCTGACCCAGCGCGTCTATTGCTCATTGAATGGGTCTGACCCAGCGCGTCTATTGCTCATTGAATGGGTCTGACCCAGCGCGTCTATTGCTCATTGAATGGGTCTGACCCCATTTTTTGGCATAGCGAGCTATTTGTAAAAAGGGGTCAGACCCATTCACGGCTTAATCGACGCGCTGGGTCAGACCCCTTTTTCTTAGGAAGCTCTTACAACACTGGACTATTACAAAAATAGGAACGGCCCCAATCAATGCGAGATAAACGCTTTTGGGACAGTCCCTATTTTTCCTCTTTTAGGATACAAAAATTCCTAAATTACCGTTCTGAAATTTCACAGAGGAAACTTCAGAATTACTTCGACAGTTTCCCTTTTATAATCCTCTCCGCCTCTACCCAGTCATCTACGGAATGCCCTGCCTTTCGGCCCCTTTTCTCGTAAAGCTCAAAGGCCTTCTTTTCGATGAGCTTATTGAGATCTTCTTTTGACATCATAGGATTGGAAGATCTCCCAAGCTTAAAAGACGTCCTTGCCATAACCTCGCCCTCCTTAATTTAGACATCGATATTATACACATTCTCAACCCATTACGCAATAGAAATCTTCAGGAAATCCGGAATCGGTTTTTTCAATAGTTTATAGATGTTTTTCAGGTGCGTCCTGTAAAGTTTGTCAAAAGGATTATCCGCGCCCGTATGCGCCTTCCCGCCGTACCACCAGTTCCAGTCGCTTCCTTCCGCTATATAAAGTTCGCGCCACGCCTCTTTGACCATGGACCCGTCAATGCGGCCGGATGCCTTATGGAATTCCGCGGTAAACTTCACGAGGTCTCTCCTTGTCCTGTCGAGATATTCCCATGACAGATTGTCCTGTTCCTCGCCTATCCATATTCCAAAATTATGATTTATCCATGAGCCGGGAAAGACGTTTGTAATCGTTCTTCTGGGGGGTTCGATATCGAGGAATTCGCTTATTGTGGTAGAAGAACAATTTTCCTGTTTATCGATGTTGGAATAGAGGGTTTCGAAAAATTTCCTTCCATTGTCCTCGTAGTATTCCCACGCGTTTTCGCCGTCCATGACTATGGTCAATAACCCTTTGTCCGTATCGCGCCTCAGATTTTCGGATATCTTCTTAATATGCCCTATCAGATCCCATGCCGCCTCGCCGGGGTTCCACGAGTTATAGGAGAAACTGATCATATCCGAGAGATTTTTATCCCTGAATATCGCGCTGATATGCCGTGAGGACCTTTTAAATTTGTACGGCCTGTATATGATCCTCCTGTCGAACAGCTTTATATCTTTATACTGCTTATCATACAAAGAAAGGCTGTTAAACAATATGTCCTCATCCGCCGCAAAGTAGTCTATCCCTTTCGCGATCATCAAATCAAGCGCTTCGTCCGACACGCTTCCTTCGGATGGCCACATCCCGCGCGGGGCTGAGCCAAACTGCTCGGTATGGCACCTTATCGCTTCTTCAATCTGCCACGCGGCGTCTTCCTTATGGGAAAACCTTCTCTTTGGAAGAGGCGCTCCGGGAGAGGATATCCTGGCTACTGAAGTATCGCAGATAAGCGGAAGTATCGGGTGATAATACGGGGTCGTGGTTATTTCTATCCTGCCGTCTTCCTGCAATTTTTTATATAACGGCAGTATCCGGGCCAATATCTCTTTCTGTTTAAATAGAATATACTCCTTATCTTCCTCCGTCCAACCTTTTTTCTGAGCGGCAATCTCTTTTAAATTAATGTCTTCATCCATGTTGAGCGAATGAATCCAGGCCAGATTAAACAAGACCTGAAGGTCTAAAAAGTCGGAATCGGAAAAGCCTTTTATGGCCTCCTTGAGCGCATGTCCGGAAAGGGGCCTCAACCCTTTTTTGATTAAAAGTTCGGAATACCTGGGATTCGGCTCGATGAATCTTCTGAAATTTACCTTGAAGAAGTTGTTGAGGATCTCTATCTTTTCGCTTAAGGAGAGAGACCCGGCTTTTTTTACGGTGAGGTCCAGGAAGGTATCGGTGGCGTCGTTTTTGACGTAGTCATTTATCTGCTCGACGAGGGATGGGACGAGATTGAAGGTCACCTTTAAATCATCGAACTTCTCAACCAACGCCGCCATCGGGTAGTAGTCTTTTATGCCGTGCAGCCTCGCCCAGGGCATCATATAGGTTCCCTTGAGGCGATCCTTGTAAAAAGGCTGGTGCATGTGCCACAGGAAGGCGACGCCCAGTCGCTTCTTAATATCCATATATTATCACTTATGTCCAAATTAAACCACAAAGCCCGACGGAACTTGTATTTTGAGATTCGATCTTTGCCTACCCCTCACCCTTGCCCTCTCCCCTAAAGGGGAGAGGGAATTT
>JAUYDB010000129.1 GCA_030691985.1 Candidatus Omnitrophota bacterium
ATTCCGTTATATTCGCGGAATGTCCCGCGCAGCGCCGTTATCGGCATTTCAGTCTTGAGCAGAGTCTGGCTCGCGAACTTTCCCAAAGCGCAGATCACTTTCGGTTTTATTAATTCAACCTGTCTTTTGACATTTTCCGCGCATGCCAGTATTTCCGCAGGAAGAGGTGAGCGATTATCGGGCGGCCTGCACTTCAATATATTAGCGATATATACATCTTCTCTCTTAAACCCCATTGCCTCTATTATTTTCGTTAGCAGCTGGCCTGAGCGGCCCACAAACGGAAGCCCTTGAATATCTTCTTCCTCACCGGGCGCCTCGCCTATAAACATGAGGCATGCGCGCGGATTGCCCGAACCGAATACGACATTGCGCCTTGTTTTAGATAGGCCGCATCTTGCGCATTCGAGGACTTCTACCTTAAGCGCCTCTAGCTCATCAGGCATAATTTTAGATTTTGAATCGTGTGTTGAGCCTCCCGGCACGGCAAACTCCTCTATCCCGGATTCTCTCTCAAGCTCCATATAGTATTTGATAGCCCCTACAATCCGGCCCAATTCATTATTTAAATTATTCACGGCAGTCCGCACATATCTACGGCAAGCCGCGCGATGTCGTAGCAGGCCGTCGGTTTTCTTATCAACTTAATCGACTCCTTCATCCCGGCCAATTTTTCAGGATGGGACGCGATCTCCTCAAGGACGCCCTTTAAATCCCTCACCCTCCCAAGCCTCACAGCGGCATCTTTGCGCACAAGAAAATCGGAATTACGCGTCTCCTGGCCGATGATCGGCGCTATGATGATCATGGGTATGTTTCGAGCCATGCTTTCGGCGACGGTAATACCGCCGGACTTGGAGATCAGGATATCGGAAACTTCCATATATTCATGGACATTGTCCACAAAACCCATAACTTTAAGATATTTCTCCGGCGCTGTCTTCAGGTGTTTGAGTTTTTCCACAAGCTGGCCGTTATGCCCGCAAACGGCTATCGCCTGGATAGGAATTTTGGAGACTTTATTAATGGCCTTTATAATACTTTCGATCGGCCCGATGCCGAACCCGCCCCCTATGACTAATATTGTAAAGATCCCGTCCCGCAGGGACTCTTTGTTCAATATAGCGCTTTTATCCAGCGACTTTGAAAATACCGGCTCAGCCGGTATGCCGAGCAATTTGATTTTGGATGCGGGCACGTTTAGCTTCAGGAGGTCGCTTGCGGCGTATTCGCTTCCCACTACATACGCATCTGTAAGATCCGCCACCCACCAGGAATGGAGCCTGTAATCCGTAACGATTGTGACCATGCGCGACTGCGATAAACCATGCATTTTCATATCCGATATGACTTCGCTTGCGAAAAAATGGGTCGATATAATAACATCCGGCTTAAATTCCAGCAGATACTTTACAAGCCTTCCCGAATTCATCCAGTTGCTGAACCGCCTTAACCATGACACTATCTTATCGACATAGAAGTTATTGGTAAGGTGATAGGCGATCCCCCACAGGGTCGGAAGCCTGTTGACCATCAGGAGATAAAATTTCAGGTACGTCCACTTAAAAAACGCGTTTGTGTAATCCAGCGCGTCTATTATCGACACCTCCAGATTTTCATCACGCATCTCGTCCAACGCTTTTTTTACAGCGACGGCGGCCTTCTTATGCCCTATCCCTGCGGTAGCATATATGATCAGTATCTTTTTCATCCTAGCTCCTTCCCCTCACCCTAGCCCTCTCCCCTAAAGGGGAGAGGGGATTATGTGGCGCCAATTTCCTCTCCCCTCTGGGGAGAGGATTAAGGTGAGGGGGTAAATTTTGTGAAGCCCTATGTTGGTTTTCAGATAGGGGTAGCAGGTTCATTCGAACATCTCCAGATTCTCCTTTACCCAATCTACGAGAAGCTTGACACCGTAAGAGGGGCTGATCCTTATAGACCAGTCAAGCTTCCCGGACACCTTCGATATGTCCGATATATAAACCTTCTGGTCGGACGGGCGCCAGTCAGCGAAATCGTAAGACATCTTTATTCCGGTCTCTTTCTCCACCATTTCAATAAATTCAATCAGCGACGTTGTGTTGTCGGGGCCGCCGCCTATATTATACACGTCGTGGCGTATGCCGCTATTGAAGAATTTATCATATGCGGCCACAAGGTCCTCGACGTTCAGGATGTCCCTCACCTGTTTTCCGCTGCCGTAAATCTTTATCGGCCTTTTCAAGAGATTCGCTATCACGAAGTGGGCAACCCAGCCCTGATCCTCAAACCCGAATTGCCTTACGCCGTATATACAGCTCATCCTGAAAACCGCCGTCCGCATACCGTAGATATGGGCGTATTCCTGCGCGTACATATCGCCCACGTACTTGCTCACGCCGTAAGGCGTATGAGCGGTGAGGTCGATGGGCATGGCCTCGCTGACCCCTTTAACGCCGTCATATATATAACGTTTCTCTAATTCTTTCAATTTTATTTTATCGACATTCTCCCCGAACACCTTGTTGGTCGAGCAATATATGAAGGCGGCGTCTTTCGACTTCTTCCTTAATGCCTCGAGGACCGTGATCGTCCCGAACGCGTTTATGTCGAAATCTTCCAGCGGCGCCCTGCAGGAGAGCGGAACGCCCGGCTGGGCGGCTGTATGGACGCACAGGTCAACGCCCTTGCCTATGGCGGACGATACCGCCTTTTCGTCCCTGATATCCCCCTTGATTCTTTTAATGTTCTTGTATTTTTTCAGGTAATTCCAGTTATATTCGACGCTTCTTTTATCGTATCCGAAAAGCCTTGAACGCATCAGGTTATCAAGGGCCACAACCTCTTCGCCTCTTTTCGCGTAATATTCGGCCGTGTGGCTTCCCACCATCCCCGCCCCGCCTGTTACCAGTACTCTCATTTCGCCTCCCTTACCCCTCACCCTTGCCCTCTCCCCTAAAGGGGAGAGGGGATTTTCTGGATTTAATTTT
>JAUYDB010000134.1 GCA_030691985.1 Candidatus Omnitrophota bacterium
GATCTAAGCTAACCGCTAATATGGTGTCGGACGCTCGGTAATCCTAGCGGGCATACAGATACCCGCCTCTATGGACGTCGTTTGTACACCCCATGCGAGCGCGCCAGCACGTAAAGGCGACCGCGCGACAGGACCCGTAAAAATTTATGGCTGCGGCGGGCTATCAATAATTTTAGGCTTGCTTCAAAAGTCGAGTGAGAATGCGCGATGGTTGACTATTTGATAAGGCGGGTGTTTGGGCTTGTGCCTGTATTCTTCGGGATAACAGTCGTATCATTTCTTGTTATCCATCTCGCGCCGGGCAAGCCAACCGACATCCAGACGAGCCTCAACCCTAAAGTATCGTTTGAAGCTCGCTTGAGGCTCGAGAAGCTCTACGGCATGGACAAACCAATTCATGCGCGATATTTGAATTGGCTTAAACGTGTCGTTTGCTTCGACTTTGGCCGTTCTTATGTGGACGACAGGCCGGTTTCCGCGAAGATAATCGAGAGGATTCCGGTCACGCTTTTAATTAACGTATCGTCTCTTATCATTATCTTGGCCATAGGGATACCCCTCGGCGTGATTTCCGCGACTAGGAGGGGGTCTTTTTTGGACAAATCTACCACCGTCTTCGCCTTTATCGGGTTTTCTACGCCGGAGTTCTGGCTTGCGCTTTTATTGATGAGCCTCTTCTCGATAACATTAGGCTGGCTGCCAATATCCGGAATAACATCCCTCGATTTTGAGTATTTCGGTTTCTTCGGTAAGGCGGCTGACGTCGTAAAACATCTCATTCTGCCGGTTTGTATCTCGGCATTCGCGGGCCTTGCCGGCATGTCGCGATATATGCGCGCCTCCATGATAAGCGTGATCCGCCAGGATTATATAAGGACGGCAAGAGCAAAAGGGCTTAAGGAATCGGATGTTATTTACAAGCATGCGCTGAAGAACGCGATCCTTCCCGTCATTACGATCCTCGGGCTTTCGATTCCCGGCCTTATCGGCGGAAGCGTTATCTTCGAATCCATTTTTGCCATTCCCGGCATGGGAAGATTATTCTATGAGTCGGTTATGGCTAGAGACTATCCTACGATAATGGGCATTCTTTCAATAGGAGCCATGCTTACGCTGCTGGGGAACCTTTTGGCCGATATTGCTTACTTCTACGCGGATCCTAGGATAAGGGTGGTGTGAGTAAAAGTAAAAAGGTGATATTTCATGATAAAAGAGCTGCTAAATAACAAGATGGCGGCGGCGGGGATTGTATTCATCGTCGTAATTATCGGTTTCGCGGTCTTTGCGCCGGCCATAGCGCCGTATGATCCCGCTGCCGTCGACACGAATAATATTCTGACCGCGCCGTCAAGAGATCATGTATTCGGGACCGATACGCTGGGCAGGGATATCTTCTCGCGCATAGTGTACGGCTCGCGCATATCGCTTTCGATAGGGTTTATCGCCGTCGGCATAGCGCTTCTTACCGGTATGGTGTTTGGATCGATAGCCGGCTACTACGGCGGCAGGATCGACTCTATTATAATGAGATTTGTCGATATCATGCTCTGTTTCCCGGCATTCTTTCTGATACTTGCCGTTATAGCGGTCCTCGAACCGTCGATATTCAATATAATGGCAGTGATAGGGCTGACCGGCTGGATGGGGATTGCCCGTCTTATCAGGGCCGAAGTCATGACTCTGAAAGAACGGGACTTTGTCGCCGCGTCAAAGGTGATGGGAGCGAGCGACGCCTGGATAGTGCTGCGGCACCTCATACCGAATGCGTTACCGCCGGTCATGGTGAGCGCGACGCTCGGCATCGGCGGTGCAATTCTTGTCGAGTCCAGCCTGAGTTTCCTCGGGATCGGCGTTCAACCGCCGACACCGAGCTGGGGCAGCATATTGATGGACGGAAAATCCACGCTTGGGGCGGCCTGGTGGCTTACGGTATTTCCGGGCCTGTTCATACTATTTACGGTTCTGGCATATAATTTATTGGGTGAGCGCTTACGCGATATGTTAGAGCCCGGGTTGAAAGAATAATGAATATTCTGCAGGTAAATAACCTTAAGACGTATTTCTACAGCCGTCATGGGATCACCAGGGCTGTCGACGATCTTACCTTTAAAATAAAGAAAGGCATGGTGTTCGGCCTTGTGGGCGAATCCGGTTCAGGCAAGACGCTTACCGCGCTGTCAATCATGGGACTGGTGAGTTTACCGGGAAAGATCATGGGCGGGCAGGCGATATTCGACGGCGCGGACCTCCTGGCTATGGATGACGATCGCCTGCGCGGCATCCGCGGCTGTCAAATATCCATCGTTTTTCAGGAACCTTCCACCGCCCTTAATCCGGTATTTACGATAGGTTATCAGGTTCAGGAGGCGATACTGGCCCATCAGGATATTGGCAAAAAAAAAGCGAAAGAGCTGGCTATGGAATATTTGAAAAAAGTTCATATCGCCAAACCTGACAGGGTTTTCGATAACTATCCGCATCAGCTATCCGGCGGCGCCAAGCAGCGCGCGATGATAGCGGCCTCGCTCGTGAATTCGCCGGACCTTTTGATATTGGATGAGCCGACAACGGCGCTCGACGTGACCACACAAGCCCGGATCCTGGAGCTATTGGAAGAGATCATTGAATCGGGGAATTGTTCGATACTTTTTATAACCCACGACTTTGATATTATCGCGAGGATGTGCGATGAAGTAGGCGTAATGCGTAGCGGTAAAATCGTAGAGATGGGAAGCATCGGTCAGATACTGAATAATCCGAAAGAGAGTTATACGGTCTCATTGCTGGAATCAGCGAAGGCATTGGCATAAGGCGCATGGCTATAATCAAACTTAGCGGCATAAAAAAATGGTTTCCGATTAAAAGAGGATACTTAAGAGAGGCGGCCGGGATAGTTAAGGCCGTAGATGGGGTTTCTCTTGAGATAGAGAAGGGGGAGACCTTCGGTCTCGTCGGAGAATCCGGCTGCGGCAAGACTACGCTCGGGAAGATCATCCTCGGTGTCATAAAACCAGACTCCGGAAAGATAGAGATTAATACCGAAAGGCCGCAGGCCATATTCCAGGATCCGGCCACCAGCCTTGATCCAAAGATGAAGGTATCGGATATCCTTGCGGAAGGGCTAGTGATAAGGGGCCGTGGGGCGGGGGTTGGGGCCCGGAGGCCATGGATCAAGGATCGAGTAGAAAGAGCGCTTGACCTGGTGAGGCTTTCGAAGGGCTCTCTTAAAAAATATCCGCACCAGTTCTCCGGCGGCGAACGCCAGCGGATAGCCATAGCGAGGGCAGTCATCACGGATCCCGAATTTATCTTATGCGATGAGCCGGTTTCCAGTCTCGATGTCACGGTCCAGCTTGATATCCTGCGATTATTAAAAGCAATCCAAAAAAAGCTGTCCGTAACATATCTCTTTATAAGCCACGACCTTCGGGTTATAAAATTTATGTCAGACCGGGTTGCCGTGATGAAAAACGGCAGGATCATCGAAGAGGGCCCCGCGCGAAAAATATACTCAAACCCCGGGCATCCCTATACGAAACTTTTGTTATCATCCATTCTTCATATATGAATACTAAGCTCAAGGCGCGAAGTATATTGAAGCTTTTAAATAAGGCTTATGGCAGGCCTAAACCGTTCAGGAGGTCGGAGCCGACAGACGAGCTCGTCAGGACCGTATTATCGCAGAACACCAATGACAGAAATTCACTTGCCGCGTTTGCGGTATTGAAAAAGAATTTCCAGGACTGGGACGCTTTATTAAAGACGAATACTCATCAAATAGCGCGTCTTATAAAGCATGCCGGGCTGGCAGATATAAAGGCAAAGAGGATAAGGGCGGCCCTCAAAGAGATAAAGAGGCGTGAGGGCAGGATCAGCCTGAGGCGCTTGAAGTCCTTGAGCATAGAGAATTCGCTCGGCTACCTCAGGTCATTGAACGGAGTGGGGCCCAAGACGGCGGCATGCGTATTACTCTTCAGCTTCGGAAGGCCGGTCATGCCGGTCGATACACATATATTCAGAGTGGCGAAGCGCCTCGGGCTTATTGATAAAAAGATAGACATAGAAGAGGCGCAGGAGGTTTTAACCGATTTTACCCTTCGGCGCGGCCGACTGCGTCGGCCAAGCCCTGAGAAAACGATGAACTTGATATATGAGTTCCATTTGGGTATAATAGAGCATGGCCGAAGGACATGCAAGGCGCATAACCTATTGTGCGGAACCTGCGTCTTGTACGACCTGTGCCGGTTTAAAGACAAAGGTCATTATAAACGTACAACACGCTAACATGCTAACGCGCAAATGATATCCATGATACGCAAAGCTACCGTCCGCGACGTTAAAAATATTCAGAAGCTCATTAATTTCTACGCGAAGAAAGAGCGGATGCTGCCGAGGTCTCTTAATGAGCTTTACGAGAACATCAGGGATTTCTGGGTATACACCGAAGGCAAGAATATCATCGGGGCCTGCGCCCTTCACATAGACTGGGAGGATCTCGCGGAGATAAAGAGCCTCGCGGTCTTGGCGAGGAAAAGCGGCCATGGCATAGGCAGGAGGCTTTTAGAGAAATGCCTGAAGGACGCCGGAACTCTTAAGGTGAAGAAGGTTTTTGCGCTCACATATA